>NZ_JAQISN010000004.1:300000-435277 GCF_037450285.1 Erwinia sp. SLM-02
CGGCGGTCAAACAGGCGACGGTTCGGGATACCCAGGCTGGGATCCATCAGCGAGATGCGTTCCAGTTCGCGATTTTTACGCCGCAGCGTCAGGGTGAGTTTATAAGAAACGGCGCTAAGCACGAACATGTAGCCCGCGGCCAGCGGCAGGGTTAACCAGACCGTGCGGGTACTAAAGCCGGTCTGCCACGGCATGCCGTTCAGCATCCACATCGGGATAAAGATCAGTAAAAACGCCCGCATCGCCGACTGCAGCTGCAGCCAGCCGCCGACGGCATAGCGATCCGAGGCCAGCACCGCGATGATAATCAGCGACGGCATCGGGCTGATGCCCATCATCGCCACCCAGAAGCCGCCGAGGGCCGCATCAATGGTCAGATTGCGCCGCTCGCTGGCGGTGGGGTCGGAGGAGGAGAGCGCCACACGGCAGGCAACCCAGGGCCAGACGAAGGCGTTGATAAACAGCAGGACGTAAAAGGCGTTGCCTTTTTGCAGCTCCAGCAGCACTGAGATAATCGGGTTAAAACAGAGAAATGTACCCAGCTGACGCATAGCAAACATGCGGCGGATAAAGCGCGTTGAGCGCACTTTCAGATGGCTGTGATCGGGTGAGTTATAGTGCATGAATAAGCAGTGTTTATCCGGTCCATGGTGCAGTGTATCGGGAAACCGATAAGGCGGATCGTTTTTTTGCTTATTGTGCTCACAAATGCCAGCCGCCGAAGCGGACTGGCATTAAAAGGCAGGGTTTTACCGCATCAGAAGCTGTAGTTAGCCGAGACGGAGAAGTTGCGCGGCGCACCGTAAACGGCGTAGGTGCCCAGGTAGTCGTAGTACTCTTTATCGAACAGGTTATTGATGTTGGCCTGCACGGAGAGCTGTTTGGTGACCTGGTAGCGGCTGAACAGATTGACCAGCGTGTAGCTGCTCTGTTCGACCTGCGTTGAACCCAGCGGCCCGGCGACGTTATCCTGCCAGGTGTGGTTCTGCCAGTTCACGCCGCCGCCGACGGTCAGGTCCTGCAGCATCGGCAGGCGATAGCTGGTGAACAGCTTGGCGGTGGTGCGCGGCAGTTCCGGTTTCACCGCCGTGCCGTCACGCTGCTCGGCGATATAGCGCGATGCGCCGAAGGTCATCTGCCAGTTGTCGGTCAGCGCGCCGTTCACTTCAAACTCGACGCCACGGCTAACGGAATCCACCGCCTGATAGGCGTACTCGGTGGTGCCGGTAATAAAGCCGTAGGTGTTCACGCCGAGGTTATTCTGCTCGGTGCGGAATACGGACAGGGTGGCGGTCAGGCGGCTGTTCGCCCAGTCACCCTTCAGGCCGGCCTCGTAGCTCTTGCCGGTTACCGGGTCGAGGTAGCTGGCGCTGGCGTCGCGCGAGCTTTGCGGCTGGAAGATGGTGGTGTAGCTGGCGTACGCCGAATAGGTGTCGTTAATGTCGTAAGTCAGACCGGCATAAGGCGCGATTTTTTTGCTGTCTTTATCGCCGGACGTGCCGCGTGCGCTCCACTGGGTGTAGCGTGCGCCCACCAGCAGCGACAGCGGATCGGCCAGCGAGAAGCGTGCGGCGGTGTAGGCGGATTTCTGGCGAATGGTGTCGTCATCTTCCACCGTCCAGTCGTTCCAGTCACCCTGTGGCGTGTTGCCGTCCCAGCTGTTGTAGTCACCGTTGTAGGTCATGCCGTCAAAGTACGTGTTCATAAAGTAGTTCTTCTGGCGACTGTAGCTGCCGCCAAGCATCAGTTCGTGGCTGCGGCCCAGCAGTTCAAACGGCCCGTTGGCATACACATCCACCGAGTCAACTTTACGCGTGCCTTTGTTCCAGCCGCTGTAGAGGTAGGCACCCTGACCGGTTTGCCGATCCGGGTAGCCGTACGGGTACATCAGCTTGCTGTCGAAGGTGGTTTTGCTGTGGCTGCCGTTAATCTGCGCCTGCCAGCCGTTATCGAACCTCTGCGTCAGGTTAGCGTAGACTTTGTTGCTCTGTTTGTCGGTGTAGGACCAGTCCGGGGCGGCGTTGAAGCTGCGGTCGTAATGGGTGCGCTCGCCGTTGCTGTACCAGGTCGGCAGCCCGCCCCAGCTCGGGTCGCGGGTTTCAGTCTGCTGGAAGTCCCAGCCGAGGGAAAGGGTAGTGGAATCGGTCAGATCGGCATCCACGATGGTGCTCAGGAAGCGCTTACGGTTGTGGTAGCGGTCCAGCCAGCTGTCGTTTTCCTGATAGCCGCCGATGGCGCGGCCGCGGACGGTGCCGGACTCGTTCAGCGGCACGGTGACATCGCCAACATAGCGCTGTTTGTCCCAGCTGCCGGTTTCCGCAGACAGGCTGCCGGTCAGCTCTTTGCTGTCGGCGTGTTTACGCACCATGTTAACGGAAGCCGACGGGTAGCCGGAGCCGGTGCTCAGGCTGTTGGCACCGCGAATCACTTCAATACGGTCGTAAATAGCGGTATCGGAGGCGTTATCGCCGAAGTCCCAGATATCATCCACCACGGTCGGGATACCGTCGAACAGGTAGTTATTAATCAGATAACCGCGTGACCAGTAGGAAGAGCGGTTGGAGTCGATATTAAATGCGGAGATACCGGTGGTGTTGGTCAGCACGTCGCCGACGCTTTGCAGCGCCTGATCCTGCATACGCTGCTTGCTGACGATGGTCGCAGACTGCGGAATGTCACGCAGCGCCAGCGGCATTTTGGTCCCGGCGGTAGTCACCGGAACGCTGTAGTCGGTGTCAGCGGTTGGCGATGCTGCACCGTCGTCAGCCTTCGCTTCTACGGTCAGGGTGTTTTCACTGCTCTCGGCGGCAAATACGGGCTGAAGTGCGGAGAGCACCAGCAGGGCGGCCAGGGTCGGTTTAAACAGGGAGCGTGCAGATGATTCTGCTGTACGGTGGTGCGGCAGGGTACGCGAAGAAGACAAAATCGAGCCTCATTTATCAGTTATTTATTGACGCTTTTCCCGCACCGCGCGCTGTTAAATCCCAATAAATGGAAGGTCATTCTGGCGTGTTAATTTGTCCCTGTATTAACCGGTGAGGCGCATTTACGGCCCAGTCCGCGCCGTCGTTCTCCTCTTTATTAAAAAAGAGAATGAGAACTATATGTATTAGCGTTGTGGCTGTAAATGATTATCAGGCGCGAATGACAATTAAAGTTTCGGTAAGTTCCGGAATGACGAAATCTTAACGACTTCCGTGGGGCTGAAATAAAAAAGCCACCTGCGGGAGGTGGCTGTCACAGGGGGGACGCTGACGGGCTTACTGCCGCAGCGTGCCTGGAGGCCGACGCTGACGCCGGGGTCAGAAGTCGGCTTTCAGCACCACGCGGAAATCGGCTTTACCGGCGCGAACGTGGTCCAGCGCGTCGTTGATTTTCGACATCGGGAAGAATTCCACTTTCGGCGCAATATCGCGGCGCGAGGCCAGCTTAAGCAGCGAACGCAGCTGACCCGGTGAACCGGTAGAGGAACCGGTAATCGCTTTGTCGCCCATAATCAGGTCGAACGCGCTGACCTGGAACGGCTTCATCACCGCACCCACCGTGTGGAACTTGCCCTGCGGTGCCAGCGCATTGAAGTAGGGCTGCCAGTCGAGGTCGACGGCAACGGTGCTGATAATCAGATCGAAACGACCGGCCAGCGCCTTCAGCGCTTCAGGATCGCGGCTGTTCACCACCTCGTCCGCGCCCATGTCGAGGATCGACTGCTTCTTGGCCGGTGTGGAGCTGAAAGCCACCACTTCGGCGCCCATCGCGCGCAGAATTTTAATCGCGATATGGCCCAGACCGCCGATGCCGATCACCCCGACCCGGCTGGTGGCGGTGATATTGCTCATCAGCAGCGGCTTAAAGACGGTGATGCCGCCGCACAGCAATGGACCGGCGCTGGCCGCATCCAGGCTCTCCGGCAGCGGGATCACCCACTGCCAGTCGGCACGCAGCTTCTCGGCAAAGCCGCCGTGATTCAGAATGGTTGGCGTGCTGCCCTGCTGGCAGTTAACCTGCTCGCCGTTAATGCAGGCATCGCAGTGCTGGCAGCTTTTGGCCGTCCAGCCAATGCCGACGCGCTGGCCGATCTTCAGGCCTTTGGTTTTTGCCGCTTCGCCGAGGGCCGCCACGCGGCCAATCACTTCATGCCCGGCGATGGTCGGGAACTGCGAGATACCCCACTCGTTATCGATCATCGACAGGTCAGAGTGGCAGACGCCGCAGTATTCCACCTCGACTTCCACTTCCTCTGCGCCCAGCGCACCGGCTTCGTACTCGTACAGTTCCAGAGCCTGTCCTGCTGCCAGTGCCGCATAGCTTTTAATTTTCATGTTAGTACCTCAGATTCAGTTTTCGGTCGAAGGGCAAGTGTAGCCGTTTAGTGAGTCAAAATGGTGTCTGCGCAGCACGTAAGGTTTATCTGAGTGACTGACTGCGGGGAAAATGGGCAAATGCGAGGTTATCTTACTCTACAGGACCAGAATGAATTTCGGTGTGGGCCATAGTGGAAAACTAAGCGGATTGGGAATACTACAGCCTGGCGCCATTATGCTGACACACTGTGATCGGTACAGATCAAAGGGGCCGGGTATGCCCGGCCCTCAGTGATTACTCGTTAATCCGCGGATGCTGATTGATCAAGTGGGTACGCTTCGCTTCCAGCTCGGCAATCTGATCGTTGATGTCTTCGATCTTCTGCTCGATGTTGTCGTGATGCTCCTGCAGGATCTCTTTCGCCTCGGTGATATCCGACGCCGCCGGCGTCGCACCGCGCAGCGGCATATTCGCCGTTTCCTTCATCGTCAGACCGGTTATCAGACCAATCACCGCCACCACCATCAGGTAGTAGGCCGGCATATACAGATTGCTGGTGGTCTCAACCAGCCAGGCGGCGAGCGTTGGCGTCAGGCCCGCAACCAGCACTGAAATGTTAAAGGCGCTGGCTAAGGCACTGTAACGAATATGGGTCGGGAACATGGCTGGCAGGGTGGAAGCCATCACGCCGGTGAAGCTGTTCAGGATCACCGCCAGCAGCAGCAGGCCGGCAAAAATCAGGCCCATCACGCCGCTGTTAATCAGCATAAAGCAGGGAACGGCCAGCACCAGCAGGGCGATACTGCCGAGGATCACAAACGGACGGCGGCCAAACTTATCGCTCATCAGCCCCATCACCGGCTGCACAAACAGCATCCCCAGCATGATGGCGATGATAATCATCACCCCATGATCTTCCGAGTAGTGCAGGTTATGCGACAGGTAGCTCGGCATGTAGGTCAGCAGCATGTAGTAGGTCACGTTGGTGGCAATCACCAGCCCGACGCAGGACAACAGGCTGCGCCAGTGTTTGGTGGCAATCTCTTTGAAGGAGATTTTCGGGCCATCGGCCAGGCCTTCGCGGTCGCCCTGCTCCAGTTTTTCAACGTGCTGCTGGAATGCCGGGGTCTCTTCCAGCGCGTGACGCAGATACAGGCCAATAATGCCCAGCGGCAGCGCGACGAAGAACGGGATACGCCAGCCCCAGTCGAGGAATTTCGCCTCACCGACCACGGTGGAAATCAGTACCACCAGGCCCGCACCCAGCACGAATCCGGCGATGGAGCCGAAGTCCAGCCAGCTGCCCATAAAGCCGCGTTTGCGGTCCGGGGAGTATTCAGCAACAAAGATCGATGCACCGGTATATTCGCCGCCCACCGAGAAGCCCTGCGCCATCTTACACAGCAGCAGCAGAATCGGTGCCCAGATGCCGATGGAGGCATGGGAAGGGATCAGGCCAATACAGAAGGTACTGACCGACATAATGATAATGGTGATGGAAAGGATTTTCTGGCGACCGTATTTATCGCCCAGTGCACCAAAGAACAAGCCGCCAAGCGGGCGGATTAAGAACGGTACTGAGAAGGTGGCTAACGCGGCGATCATCTGAACGCCAGGATCGGCACCGGGGAAGAATACCTGGCCGAGGGCATAGGCCACGAAGCCATAAACGCCGAAGTCGAACCATTCCATGGCGTTACCCAGTGAGGCTGCGGTAATCGCTTTGCGTAACCGACTATCATCAATGATAGTAACGTCTTTTAAACCAATTGGTTTGACACGCTTCCTACGTGAAATCATATAAAGCACCCTGTAATTTTCTGTTTTTAGTCCCAAAATTCCCACGTTACGGCGCTGGTCTGACGAACTGACGGACGGTAATGAGGGAAAAATCCTGCGGCAAAATGCGTCGGCGGCGGGCTTCAATGGCGCACTCACACGGCCCAATCACGCACTTCGCCACCGCTAAGTATATATCTTCTGCGCGATGTCGCATTTTTTCGGTAAAAAATATGAGGAATTATTGAGGCAGGACGATCGCCCTGCGCTATGGGGTATCGTGGTCGACCGAGCGCCGGTATCGGCACCCGATCGGCTAAATATCAGAAACGCGGGGGCTCACCGGCGGGGATTTCTTCCGGCTGCGGATTGTTGCGTTGGCCCAGCCAGTCGGACAACACCGCGCTCTCCATTGGGCGGGCGAAGTAGTAACCCTGGATAAGCGATA
The DNA here is from genome assembly GCF_037450285.1 of Erwinia sp. SLM-02. Classification (NCBI taxonomy): domain Bacteria; kingdom Pseudomonadati; phylum Pseudomonadota; class Gammaproteobacteria; order Enterobacterales; family Erwiniaceae; genus Erwinia; species Erwinia sp. SLM-02. The sequence goes on from NZ_JAQISN010000004.1 coordinate 306,530, forward strand.
CGCCGTGGTTTTCCAGGTAGCGCAGCTGCATTTCGTTCTCCACCCCTTCCGCCACCACCTTTAACGCCAGCTTGTCCGCCAGGGCGATAATGGCATCCAGCACCGGGGTTTCACCGTCGATGGATTCAATGGTGTTCACAAAGCCGCGATCGATCTTCAGGTAATCCAGCGGGAAGGTTTGCAGATAGGACAGCGCGCAGTGCCCGGTACCAAAATCATCAATGGCAATAATGATCCCTTCGCGACGAAGATCGGCCAGTCGCTGGGAGACCAGGCGATCTTCGCCGATCAGGCTGCGCTCGGTCAGTTCAAGGGTGATGGTCGGTTTTAAATGCGCCATGGCGGCGGCAAAGGCCCGAATATCTGATAAGAAGTCATCATGCTGCAGATGTTCTGCGGCCAGATTCACGCTGATATGAAAACCCGGATCCAGCTGCCACTGCGCGCTGTCCTGAACCACCCTCTGCAGCAGGTAGCGGGTCAGCGGAACGATCATGCCTTCGGATTCGGCGGCGGAAATAAACACATCCGGCCGCACCCAGTGACCATCCGCACGCTGCCAGCGCATCAGTGCCTCCACGCCGCTGAATTTTTTGGTTTGCAGGTTGTAGACCGGCTGATAGTGAACGGAGAATTCGTTGTGGGCAATGCCGCGGCGTATTTCGTCACGAAACGAGCTTTTGCGTTTCAGCCAGTTGCTGGTCAGCGCAACGAACAGCAGGGACAGGATCAGTGCCATCGGCATCAGGCTGAGCAGCACCTGTCGCCAGTTGTACAGCAGTTCGCTGCGCGATGAGGTGACGTTCAGGGTAATGGCATAGCGTTCGGAATGCGTGTTGAGCGTGTAGTTTCCCCATCGCGTATCACGCTGTCGGGTGGCCGGAACGCCGCTGAAGATGGCAAATCCATCGCCAAATTTTAGTGAGATATCGTAATCATGCCGCATGCCGGCCGCCCAGATAAAATCAATCAAATACTGGCCGTCTACCAGCGCGTAACTGGCAAATCCGTGGCCGTCTTCATGCATGAACAGCACCGCAGGGCGATTATTTACCCCGCTGGTACCGGCGACGGAAAGGCTCCACACGTTTTTGTGATCGGGCGGTAGCGGGCGGCGAATAATGTCCTCTATCGAATCCCGGCGTGCGCCAAAGGTGGACGAGCAGATAACGTTACCCTCCCGGACCAGGCCCACCGATCGAAAGTAGGGATGCATCGAGCCATACTCCTGCAGCTCATCTTTAATGTCCGCACAGCGATGATTTTTGTATTCCTGCAGGGAGGCGGTCATCACCCGCGCTCTGTCGCTGATATTCTCCGCCTGAGACATCAGCATTGAGCTGGTCACCGCCAGCTGCCTTTTCACCATTTGTCCGGCTTCCAGCAGCGTGAATATCAGGCAAAGCAGGATCGGTATTAGCCCGGCAGCAATCAGCCAGCGAAGAACCTGTCTGGGTTTTTCAGTAGAGCGCAAAGTGTTCCCCTGTTGATTCGGGCAGCGGTCAACAACAGCAGCGAAGATGAATAAGGAAAGTGAGTATTATGGCAGCAACCTTATGTTGGTGCGCAGCGGCAGCGACTGATTTAAGGAGAAAAATTCGCCTTAAACATCTTGTCAATGCCAGGTTTTCTTATCGGGCATTTTAGCGATCGCAGACGTGCCGGTTATTGTTGAAATCGACCTTTCGCGCTGAAAATCCCCTGCGATCGGATTTTTACGGCTGAAATTGATGTGAATAACTGAGAAGAACGGGTAATTTCAATGTTTAACCATGTGGGGTCTGGCAATGAAATTAAGCGATATTCCTTTCGGCATCACGGACTGGGCGACGATTGAGGCAACGGAGCATCCTGGGGAAACCGGCAGCGCATCGTGGCGCACGCAGCAGTTTGGTGACGTGCGGGTGCGTCGGGTGGACTACACCCCGGGCTATCTGGCCGATCACTGGTGCAGTAAAGGACATATTCTGCTGTGCCTGTCCGGGGAGCTGCACACCGAGCTGGACGATGGCCGGGTGTTTACCCTGCGCGCGGGGATGAGCTATCAGGTTGCTGATCAGGCGGAAGCGCACCGTTCCTGGACCGAAAGCGGCGCGCAGCTGTTTATTGTCGACTGATTATTTTGCCGGGCGGCCATTACCCAACAGTATCGCCAGCTTGCTGCCGCCCGGTGTGGTTTCCATTAAAATCTTGCAGACGCTGGTCAGCGGGACCGACAGCAGCATACCCACCGGCCCGAGCAGCCAGCCCCAGAAAATCAGTGATAAAAAGACCACCAGGCTCGACAGCCCCAGACCCCGCCCCATCAGCCGCGGCTCCAGCATATTGCCGCACAGCATATGAATGGCGATAAACAGCGCGGCCACCAGTCCGGCATCCAGCGGCGTATTCAGCAGTAGCGCCTGTAAAACCGGCGGGATACCGGCAATCACCGGTCCGATGTTGGGAATATAGTTAAGCAGGAACGCCACCGCCCCCCACAGCAGGGCAAACTTCACCCCCAGCGCCAGCAGCACCAGCCAGACGGCGAAACCGGTAATCAGGCCAATCAGCGTTTTTAGCGCCAGGTAATGCGTCACGCCCTTCAGCGCCCGGTGAAGGCCGGCAATGCGGATCTGCGGATTCACCAGCGCGTTACGCAGCTTGTAGGGCAGGTGATGGACCTCAAACAGCATAAACACCACCGTCATGACCACCAGCACCAGCTGAGTCATCGCACCGGAAATTTGCGTAAACATGCTGGTTGCCACGTTGACCATCGCGCCCGGATCGAGCCGCTGCATCAGTGATTCGCTGGAAAGCCGGATATGAAAACGCGCGGCGGCGTGCTGCACTACCGCCAGCTTCTGTTCCGCCTGAGACTGGAGCTGCGGATAGATCGCGCTGAACTCATCCGCCGAGCTGGCGATCATGCCCACCAGCATGGCGATGAAGAGCAGGATCACCACCACCACCAGGCTGATAGCCATACTGCGTCGCAGCCCCCGGCGCATCAGCGCGGTGACCAGCGGGTTCAGCACAATGGCGAGGAACAGCGACAGCAGGAAGGGCACCACGATCTCAGCCGAGAGCTTCAGCCCGGCCAGGATCACCACCAGGGTTGCCAGTTTTAGCAGGATGTTCTGCCCGATTTTCTCCTGTGGCAGTGGACTCATGGCGCCTCCGTTGTTAACCGCTCTGGAGCAAGTGTAGCGGCTGCGGCGATAAGTCCACGGCTTTTAGGAATGATCGGGTCGCTAACTGCGTTCCCGGCGCTGCATCAGCGCCAGCGCGGTGAGCATCAGTACCAGCCCGGTGGTAATCGCAATGGTCGCCATCGCCATGCCCTGGCCGACGGAGCCCTGTTCAAACTGCCGCCAGATAAAGACCGACACCGTCTGCATGCCCGCCGGGGCCAGCAGCAGGGAGGTCACCAGCTCGCGTGAGCCGATGGCAAAAACCATCAGCATCGCCGCCAGCAGGCTGGGGAAGACCAGCGGCAGCACGATGTAGCGCAGCGCCTGGAACTGGCTGGCGCCGTGTACCCGTGCGGCCGGTTCCAGATTTCCGCCCAGCTGCTTCAGCGCGCTGCCCACGTAGCGCACCGGCCACGGCAGCAGCAGGCAGCAGTAGGAGAGCAGCAGGATCGGCCAGCTGTTATACGGCGTTACCGGCCAGAACGGCTGATTCCACAGCAGGATCAGCCCGACGCCGACCACCACGCCGGGCAGCACGGCGGGCAGCAGCGACAGTCCGTCAATCCAGGCCGCACCGCGAATTTTGCGCACCACCACCAGCCAGGCGGCGAGAAAACCCAGCACCCCGGTAATCAGCGCGGCGGCAAAGGCCAGCCCCAGGCTGGTGGAGAGCGCATCCAGCGCGTCGCCGTGCTGGGCAAACAGCGCGCTGAAGTGGCGCAGGGTGAAGTTTTCCAGCCGGATGCCGCCCGAAAGCGTGGAAAGCAGGGCGCTGAGCAGCATGGATGACATCGGCATCACCACCACCACAAAGGCCACCAGGCTGAACAGCAGCAGCGCGGGCCAGCGCCAGCAGCCTAACTGCGCGCCTTTATTCAACGCCGGTTTGCCGGTAATGCTGGTGACTTCTTTATTACCTACCAGCTTTCGCTGCAGCGTCCAGGCGGCCAGCGCCACCACTACCAGCAGCATCGACAGCAGCGAGGATCCGGGCAGGTCGATCGGCCAGTCGGCCAGCCGTTCTTCAATGCCGACCGTCAGCATCACCACGCCAGCGCGGGAACCCAGCGCCGCCGGAACGCCGTACTCCTCGATAGCCAGAGTAAATGAAAGCAGCACCCCGGCCGCCAGTGCGGGCAGCATCATCGGCAGAGTGACGTGCCAGAATGCCCGCAGCGCGCTGGCCCCATGGACGCGGGCCACTATCGCCAGGTGCTGGCCGCTGGCCAGCAGGCTGCGCGACACGGCAAAATAGACCACCGGGAAGATATTCAGGGTCATCACCAGCGCAATGCCGTTCTGGCTGAACAGCAGATCGTTAAGATCGAAGCCGATCAGCTGATACAGATAGCCATTATGCTGTAGCGCCAGCATCCAGCTGAGGGCCGCAATATAAGGCGGCGTCAGGAACGGGATCAGCATCACCAGATCCCACAGGCGCGCCAGCGGCAGATTAAACATCCCGCGCAGGGTGCCGAGGGGAATGCCGACCAGAGCGCTGAGCAGCGCGACCGTCAGGCCAATTTTTAGCGTACCGCTGAGCAGGGCGGGCAGCTGCGGGTCGCGCAGCAGTGCCGGAATGGGGCTGAATGCGCCGGCCAGTGAGCCCTGGGCCAGATGCGGAAACAGCGCCTGTAACAGAATAAACAGCAGCGGCAGTGCAACCAGCACCACCAGCAGCGCCACCGTAAGCAGCGGCATCAGACGAGAGTTCATGGGCGATCCTGAAGGATGGCGCCGCGAAGGGCGCCACCGGGGAGGGATTAAGGTTGTTTAAACAGATCGGCGAAACGCTTCAACACGCTGCCGCGATCGGCACTGCCGCTGGCCTGCGCCGGAAGGATTTTCAGATCGCTCAGCAGCGGGCGTTTGGCACCCACGTCGGAGCGCGCAGGCATCAGCCAGGCATCGGCCACTTTCTGCTGGCCTTCTGCCGACAGCACGTAGTCAACAAAGGCTTTGGCATCGGCCGCATGCTGGCTGCTTTTCAGGATCATCATCGGGCGTGGAGCGACCACTGTCCCGCTGGCCGGGAAGATCACTTTGATCGCTTCGCCGTCCTGAATGCTGCCGTAGGAAACGTAGTCCACGGCGCCAAACACGGCGGCTTTCGCGCCCTGCAGCACCGGCGTCAGCGCCTGGGCGTTAGGACCGGCAATCACCATGCCGTTATCTTTCAGCTTGCTGAACAGCTGCCAGGCGCGATCGCCCATGCTGTTCTGCAGGCCAATCAGCAGGTCGAGGGAGGCACCGGAGAGGGACGGGTCGGGCGTGGTTACCTTACCCTTAAAGGCTTCTGCGGTCAGGTCCTGCCACTCTTTTGGCTCCGGGGTGCCGCTTTTGGTGTTCCAGACGATCCCCAGCGCGGAGATCCCCTGCGCCACGTAGTCGGCGGTTTTAAACTGCGCCGGGACTTTTTCCGCGTTCGGGCTTTGATACGGCAGCAGCCAGCCGCGCTGCTGAAGTTCTTCGGCGGTATCCCAGGAGGCGGAGATCAGCACGTCTGCCTGCGGGTTAGCCTGTTCGGCTTCCAGTCTTGCCATCACTTTGCCGGTGGTGGCCTGGAAAATATTCACCTTTACGCCGGTCTGCTTTTCAAAACCCGCAGCGAGTCCCTTGGCCAGCGAACCCGGCCCGGCGGTATAAACGGTCAGTGCCTGCGCGTCGGCGATCATCATGCCAGAAGTCAACAACATGGCGAAAATAGCTCCTGTCTTCATCGGTTTAAACAATGTCATGCGGGTTCCCCAGAGAGTGAAGTAACGGTTTGAATGGCAGAAACGGATCCCGCGGCCAGCCAGACGATGCGATCCGCCAGGATCTCCGCCTCGCGCCGGTCGTGGGTGACGTACACCGCGGTGGTGCCGAGCTGGCGCAGCAGCGTGGCCATCTCCAGGCACAGCGACTCACGCAGATCGGTATCCAGATTGGATAGCGGTTCATCGAACAGCAGGATTTTCGGTTCAGCGATGATGGCGCGGGCCAGCGCTACGCGCTGCTGCTGGCCGCCCGACAGATCGGACGGTTTGCGTGCGGCAAACGCCGCCAGGCCTACGCGATCTAACGCCCGCATTACCCGCTGCTGGCGTTCATGGGCGGATACCCGCCGCATCAGCAGAGGAAACGCCACGTTCTGCGCGACCGTCATATGCGGCCACAGGGCGTAATCCTGGAAAACCATGCCGATATCGCGCTGTTCGGGCGGCGTGCTTTTTGCCGAGTCGGCAATCAGCCGTTCGCCAAACTGCAGCGTGCCCTGCTGCGGCTCCAGCAGGCCGGCAAGGATTTTCAGCAGCGTGCTTTTGCCGCAGCCGGAAGGGCCAAGCAGCGCAACGATAGAGCCGGCTTCGATATCCAGATCGATGTGATTGAGTACGCGGTGTTCGCCAAAGGCATAACCAATACCTTTCAGCGTGACGGCGACAGGAGAGCGGGTCATAGCGACACTCCGTGATGACGCGGGCGTGCCTGACCAGCTGCCGGCCAGGGCCGGTAGCGTGTGCTCACCTGAAGGAAGTTCAGGGGAGTAAAGACCATATTGTTATCCTCTTTGGGACTCTGTGGGGCGGAGTATAAAGAGGCTTTGTGACGAAAATATGGCGGTTTTCGCCCCCGCTGCGGCGAATAAAAATCCGTAGGACGCTAACGGTTCAGGTATAGTTGGGCTTCGACTTTTCTGCTTTGCGAGCCGTAATTTCCATGTCAGACCCGTCAGCAGGGGACGCCGCGCAATCCGGCCTGCGCTTAAATCTGCGCATTATCTCCGTCGTTATCTTCAACTTTGCCAGCTACCTGACCATCGGGCTGCCGCTGGCGGTGCTGCCCGGCTACGTCCATGACGTGATGGGGTACAGCGCCTTCTGGGCGGGGCTGGTGATCAGCCTGCAGTACTTTGCCACGCTGCTCAGCCGCCCTCATGCCGGGCGTTTCGCCGATCTCTGGGGGCCGAAAAAAGTGGTCATTTTCGGCCTGTTCGGCGCGCTGATCTGCGGTATCTGCTATGCGCTCGCGGCGCTGTCCAGTGCGATCCCGCTGCTCAGCCTGCTGCTGCTGTGCCTTGGACGCATGGTGCTGGGCGTGGGGCAGAGCTTTGCCGGAACGGGGGCCACGCTGTGGGGCGTGGGCGTGGTCGGCTCGCTGCATATCGGCCGGGTGATCTCGTGGAACGGGATTTTCACCTACGGGGCGATGGCGATTGGTGCGCCGCTGGGCGTGGCGATCTATCTGTGGGGCGGATTGCTGCTGCTGGCGGCGATTGTGATTGCGATTGCGCTGGTGGCCATCGTGCTGGCGCTCCCCCGGCCCACGGTGAAAACCAGCAAGGGAAAACCGCTGCCGTTCCGCGCGGTGCTGGGGCGTATCTGGGGCTATGGCCTGATCCTGGCGATGGGGTCGGTCGGCTTCGGCGTCATCGCCACCTTCATCACCCTGTTTTATCAGGATAAAGGCTGGCAGGGCGCGGCCTTTGCCCTGACGCTGTTCAGCGTGGCGTTTGTCGGCACGCGCATGCTGTTCCCCAACGCCATCAACCGCTTCGGCGGGCTGAACGTGGCGCTGGTTTGTTTTGCCGTTGAAGCGATCGGGCTGCTGATGGTCTGGGGGTCGTGGGAACCCTGGATGGCGAAAGTGGGTGCGTTGCTGACTGGGGCCGGATTCTCGCTGGTGTTCCCGGCGATTGGGGTGGTGGCGGTGAAGGTGGTGCCGCCGCAGAATCAGGGCAGTGCGCTGGCGACCTATACGGCCTTTATGGACCTGGCGCTGGGAATCACCGGGCCGCTGGCCGGATTCATTATGAGCTATGCCGGTGTCCCGGTGATTTATCTGCTCAGCAGCGTGCTGGTGTGCCTGGCGATACTGGCGACCCTCAGGCTGAAACGGGTGACGAGTGCATAAAAAAAATGCGGCCCTGGAAGGCCGCGAAGTGACACAGATAAGACGTGAAATCCGGCCCCGGTGGCCGGATTTTCCGTTACAGCCGGGCAATGACCCGGCCACGGGATGTTTAGCCCTGCAGCAGCGCGATGCTCTGACGGATTTCGCGTTCGATGTCTGCCGCCGTCCAGCTGTCCATGCTGGAAGCAAACGGCTCGAAGGCGTAGATGCCTTTGTAGCCCAGCTTCTCCAGGCGCTGAACCTGCGATACGCTCTTCAGGCGGTCGCCTTCGCTCAGCATGATGCGTTCTTCGTCGGTCAGCCTGCTGACTTCACGATCGTCTTCCACGCCGGACAGGTGAACCAGCCCGATGCGATTCACATCCAGCCCGGCGGCGAAATCCTGCTCTGCGCCTTCATACAGATGGTGGTGGAAGGTATCCAGCACCAGCGTAAACGGCACGTCCGCCTGGTCGATCAGCGCCAGCGCCTGGCCTGCGGAGCGCAGTGAGCTGACCGGGAAGCCCAGCGGCTCGACCAGTCCTTTAATGCCGTAGCGCTCAAACAGCGGTGCCAGCGTGCGCAGCGCGTTGACGGTCTCTTCGGCAGAAACCGGGGTGCCGTCGTTCAGCGGGCACATCACCAGCGCTTTCGCCCCAATCCCCTGCGCATCCTTCAGCAGGCCTTCCGCGCGCGCCAGCAGATCGTCGCTAATCTGATTGAACGGATAGACGGCGTTAATCGTCACAATTTCCATGCCGTATTTTTCCGCCAGGTCTTTCACCTGCCGGTGACTGAGATTGTCAGTCACGCTGCCGCCCTTCATATCATTACGCAGCTCAACCTTGTTCAGACCCAGCTTTTGTACCAGCTGGAAAAAGGCTTCAATGCTGAGCGCCGGGGCGATTTTACGGTTAATGCAGATGCGGGTTGGATCGATAGCCATGTGATGGCTCCTGTTTCAGTAGGGTAATAAAAAAAACTCCACCACAGGGCCGGACATACCCGATCCGCATGGTGCAGTAAAAGTACGCATAAGAAAACATTTATTTCATAGTTAGTGAATAATGAAATTTAAATTTTTAGATCCGCCTCTCAAAATTTCACCGCGCGGAAAAAAACACCAGCAAAAACACAGAGAAATCCCATGCGAAAGCGCGAAGAATTCCGGGGGCGTTATCGTCACGTGGTAAAACCACTGTTCCGCATGGGGCCTGCGCTGAGGGCTTTCTGGCGGTGCCAGCGTGTGGGACTATTTACCCGACATAGCCTGACCGTGAAAAATGCGATCCATGCCGCTAAAACTGAATTTTCTAAAGTGAATTATTTGAAAAATTTATTCCAATATTATACTGTCATCCCACGCATTAGAGTTTTGCCCGGCCAGGTAGCGTTGTGATTCAGACTGCCTGCATGGGAACTATCACATCAAAGAGGCCAGAACATGACTATCGTAGGAAACTTTATTGGCGGTAAAACTTCTCTGAGCGCCAGCAGCGAAACCATCCCGGTTTACGATCCGGCGACCGGCAAAGTCATCCGTGAACTGACGCAGAGCACCAGCGACGAAGTGGCACACGCCATTGAAGTAGCCCACAACGCGTTCGATAGCTGGTCACGCACTTCTCCACTGCGCCGCGCCCGTATCCTGTTCAACTTTAAGGCCCTGATGGAACAGCATCGCGACGAGCTGGCCGAGCTGATTGTGAGCGAGCACGGTAAAGTCTGGTCAGATGCGCTGGGTGAACTGACCCGTGGCCTGGAAGTGGTTGAATTCGCCTGCGGTATTCCACACCTGATTAAAGGCGAGAACTCCGCGGACGTCGGAACCGGCGTTGACAGCTACTCGCTGATGCAGCCGCTGGGCGTGGTGGCGGGTATCACCCCGTTCAACTTCCCGGCGATGGTGCCACTGTGGATGTTCCCTATCGCGCTGGCCTGCGGTAACACCTTCGTTCTGAAGCCACCGGCTCTGGACCCGTCAGCCTCTGTCCGTATGGCTGAGCTGCTGACCGAAGCGGGCCTGCCGGACGGCGTGTTCAACGTTATCCACAGCTCTAACGAAAATGCCGAGCAGCTGTATAAAGATCCGCGCGTTCAGGCGGTCAGCTTCGTCGGTTCTTCCGGCGTTGCCGAGCACATCTACACTACCGCCAGCGCACACGGTAAGCGCGTGCAGGCGTTCGGCGCGGCGAAAAACCACGCTATCGTGATGCCGGATGCCGATCTGGATGCCACCGTGAACGCCATCATGGGCGGCGCGTTTGGTTCTGCCGGCGAGCGTTGCATGGCGCTGCCAGTGGTGGTTGCCGTGGGCGACGACACCGCTGACAAACTGATTGCCGCACTGACCCCGCTGGTGAAAGCCCTGCGCGTGGGTCCTGGCATTCACAAAGGCAAAGACGAAAACGAAATGGGGCCGGTGGTTTCCGCCGCGCACCAGAAGAAAGTGCTGGGCTACATCGACAAAGGTGAAGCGGAAGGCGCGAAACTGGTGGTTGACGGTCGCGGTATTCAGGTTGAAGGCAACCCGGAAGGCTACTACGTTGGCGGCACCCTGTTCGATAACGTCACCACCGACATGGTGATCTGGCGCGAAGAGATCTTCGGACCGGTGCTGAGCATCGTGCGTGCGCCTGACTACAAAACCGCGCTGGATCTGGTTAACAGCCACGAATTCGGTAACGGCAGCGCTATCTTCACCAGCAATGGCCACACCGGTCGTGACTTCGTGCGTGAAGTGCAGGCGGGCATGGTTGGCGTTAACGTACCGGTTCCGGTTCCGATGGCCTTCCACAGCTTCGGCGGCTGGAAGCGTTCCGTCTTTGGCGCACTGAACGTGCACGGGCCGGACGGCGTGCGTTTCTACACCCGCATGAAGACGGCCACCGTTCGCTGGCCGAGCGGTCAGAAAACCGTGTCTGAGTTCAGCATGCCAACGCTGGGCTAATCCTTTTCACCAACAATCCGCGCCGCCGTGATGTCTGCGGCGGCGCGGGCAAAGGAAAAAGCAGCATGTCATTATTAAATAAAGCAAAACAGCCCGATGCACAGGGCCGTATTCAGAACGTCACCCCGGAAAGTGCCGGCTGGCGTTATGTTGGCTTCGATGCCTATCTGCTGAAGAAAGGGCAGACCCTCACGCTTGAAAGCGGCGATAAAGAGCTGTGTCTGGTGCTGGTTGCGGGCCTGGCCTCGGTGAAAACCCGTCAGGCCGAGTTCCCGAATATCGGTAAGCGTATGTCGCCGTTTGAGCGCACGCCGCCGTATTCCGTTTACGTGCCGCACAACGAACAAATTGAAGTGGTGGCAGAATCCGATCTGGAGCTGGCGGTGTGTAATTCGCCGAGCCAGGGCAATCTGCCGGCACGACTGATCGCGCCTGAAGATGTCGGCGTGGAGCAGCGCGGTAAGGGCCACAACAAGCGTCTGGTGCACAATATTCTGCCGGACAACAAGCCTGCCGACAGCCTGCTGGTGGTGGAAGTGTACACCAACGAAGGTGATACCAGCTCCTACCCGAGCCACAAGCACGACCAGGAAGATTCAGAAGACGAAACCTATCTGGAAGAGACGTACTATCACCGTTTCGACCCTGAGCGTGGCTTCGCCCTGCAGCGCGTCTATACCGACGATCGCTCGCTGGATGAGTGCATGGCGGTGTATAACCGCGATGTCGTTACCGTGCCGCGTGGCTACCATCCGGTAGCGACCATCGCCGGTTACGATAATTACTATTTGAACGTTATGGCCGGGCCAGTACGTTTATGGAAATTTACCTGGGAGAAAGATCACGCCTGGGTGAACAGCGATGAGTATCCGCGCAAGAAGTAAGTTGGTTTAGTTGTAGTGATGTAACCCGGAAGGCTCCAGTCGCCGTCAGGCAGCCTGAAGCCGGAAGGAAAAGGTTGATGTTGAAAACAAGCTAATAAACGGGCGGCCACCTACGGGCTGCCCGTTTTTTTTATGGCTGGCGTTTGCCGCTGACCGAGGACGGAGGGCGGCCATAAAAGCGCTGAAAGGCCGCGCTGAAGCTGGACAGGTGCTGATAACCCACCTTCCACGCCACGGTGGACACGTGCAGGCCGCTTTCCAGCAATTCCCATGCATGATCCATGCGGATCGCCGTCAGCATGCGGTACGGTGTGGTATTAAACAGCGCGCGAAACCCCTGCTTTAGCGCAAATTCATTGGTCCCTACCTGCATGCAGAGCCAGCCTGCGGTCAGCGGTTGGTCGTAGTGCTGCTGGATTAATTCCCGCGCTTTAAGCAGCTTATCCTGAGCCGTTCCGCTCAGCGCCCGTGGAGTGCTGCGCTGCGATGAGAGCAGCCTGGCCTGTTCAGCCAGCAGCGTCAGCGTGGCGATCTGGAGTTCAAGGGCGCTGGCCGTTTGACCGTGTAGCGAAGCCAGCCGCTCCGCCAGCCGTTGGATCCCCGGGGTGTGCTGCCCGGAGAAGAGAGAATGTACCCGGTGGTCATCCTTACGATCGTCGAGAAGCCCGGTCAGCGCGTACTGCTCCATCAGGGGTTCATCAACGATCAGCCGCAGCTGGCGTACCTGCTGCCCCGCGGGTAAAAAACGTTCGCCCCGGGCGTGGGAAAACAGCGCCACCGTACTGTGCCCGGCGCGCAGGGGGTACTGGCTGCCGTCGCTGGCGCAGGTCACGCTGTTGCCCTCAAGCGCGATGGCGATAGTCAGGCTGCGAACGTCCCGCTCAATGATGCTGTGTTCACGTAAGTCACGCTGCGGATGATAATGGCAGTATGCCAGCGTCAGGCCGTCATCCAGCTGCAGGCGATCGACAAATCCCCCGCAGAAATCCTGTGGCATCGGCTGCCTTTGCCAGTTAAAACGCTGCGCTGAATTCATTGTGCCCCCTGCCTTTCACATCACGTCGGCTCCGCAATGCCTAAACAAAGCTCCGTTATGCCTAAGAAGCGAATGATACACAATCTCATTAAAAACTTATAGTGACCCACGGCTTCGCGCGGCCCGATTAACCGATGACTAACGCAGATGAGGTGATGGTAACGATCACCCTACGGAGTAAGACATGAACGAAGTATCCGGTAGTAATACCCGAACGGCCGCCGCCACGCAGGCCCGTTCCGGGCAGCTCTGGCCGCTGTGGCTGGGGTTTATTCTGGTTTCACTGAATATGCGGCTGATTTTTACCACGGTGGGCCCGCTGCTGGCGGAGTTCCATCTCAGCTTCAGCTCCACGCTGATGGTGACGACGCTGCCGCTGGTATTGCTCAGCGTCTTCTCGATTACCGGCGTGAAGCTGCGCCAGCGGTTTGGTGAAGAGCGCGCGCTATTTCTTGCGCTGGCGCTGCTTTGCCTGGGCTGTGCGGTACGGGGCATGGGGGAGATGATGCTGCTGGTGGGAACGGCGATAGGCAGTATCGGCATTGCGATTATGAATGTGATTATGCCCGCCCTGGCGCGTAAGCGTTTTCAGCCCCGGCAGATGGGGTCGGTAATGGGGATCTATGCCCTCATGCTGGGCGTGGGGGCGGTGATTGGCGCCAGCGGCGCTTTTCCTCTCTACCTCGCTTTGGGGGCGAATGAACCGGCGGCTTATCAGTCGCTGGCGCTGTGGGCGCTTCCGGCGCTGCTGGCAATGCTGATCTGGCTGCCGCAGCTGCGCTATGCCGCCGCCGCAGGCCTGGCCCCCGGCGCTCAGGCCGGTGAACGGGTTAATCTCTATCGGCAGCCGGTGGCCTGGTCGGTGACGCTGTTTTTCGGCCTGCAGGTACTGAATCTCTACGTCTTTCTGGCCTGGATGCCGACGATATTTATCAGCCGCGGCTCCACGCCTGAAGCGGCAGCGCTGCTGTTTTCGGCCTCGCAGTTCAGCCTGATGATCGGCGGTTTTCTGGTGCCGTTTTTTGCCGCCCGGGCGGCCGATCAGCGCGGATTTATGGTTCTCACCATTCTGCTGTGCCTGTTCGGGACGCTGGGGATCCTGTATGCCCCGGCGAATACGGCGCTTGTCTGGGTGCTGCTGCTGGGGTTCGGGCAGGGGGCCGGGCCGGGGCTGGGTACCTATCTGTTTGTGGTGCGCAGCGCCAGCGGGGAGAGCGCGGCACGGCTGTCGGCCATGGCGCAGAGCGCAGGCTATCTGATTGCCGGGCTGGGCCCGCTGCTGGTGGGCTATCTGTGGACGTTTTCCGGCAGCTGGGATCTGCCGCTGCTGCTGGTGGCCGGGCTGCTGGTGGTGGAACTGCTGGTTTGCCTGCCTGCCGGGAAGAATCAGCGGATTTGACGGGCAACCGGCGCAGCAGGGAGCGAGCGCCGGTTGTTTGCCGCTTAGTTGGCGTTATTCAGCGCCAGCGACACCGCCAGGGTCTGTGCCAGGCACAGGGAAGCTACCTGCGAGCGGAAACCGTCAACCTGCGCTTCACGCACCACGAAGCAGACGTCGCTGAAGGCGGCCAGCGGGCTGACCTGGCTGTCGGTAATGGCGATCTGATGGGCTCCGCGTTTAGCGCCCAGCTCGACCAGCTCGACCGCTTCACGCGCGTAAGGCGAGTAGCTGATGGCAATCACCACGTCTTTCGGGTTTACCATGCTCAGCTGTTCGGCGAACATGCCGCCCAGGCCGTCGATCAGAAACGCGCGGCGCTCCAGATGGCGCAGGGCATAGGTCAGGTAGGAGGCCACGCTGAACGAGCGACGCAGACCAATCACGTAGATGTTATCGGCCTCATCGAGCATTTTCACCGCTTTTTCCAGCTGCTCAGGATTAATCTGCATCGCCAGCTGCTGCAGCGCCTGCGAATTCACCATGGTGAACACATTGAGGATTTCCGCCGGGTTTTCCGGGGCGGTTGGCGTTTCATCGGTGGCGGTCTGGCGGAACAAACGTGCACGTTCGGTATAGTTGACCGTTTCTTCCATCAGGTGCTGACGAAACACCTGCTTCATTTCGTTAAACCCGCTGAAGCCAAACGCGTTTGAGAAGCGAATTAAGGTAGACGGCGGTACGTCTGCCTGCTGCGCAATGGAGGCGACGGTGTCGAAGGCGATACTGTTACTGTTATCCAGAATATAGCGAGCCACCTGCTTGAGGCGTTTGCTTAAGGTGTCATAACGGCGACGGATGTCGTCCTGTAGCAGTGAAAGCTGTGTTGGATTGTTGGTCATTAAGCGGCTCGCTAATCTTCAAATGTTGTTCTTCTGAACGCCATTCTACCAGATGAACAAAAAATTTCACTTGATGAAGAAAGCAGCGGCGTCTATTTCATCAGGGTTGGGAATTGGTTCACAAAATTGCAACTTTTAACCCACTTCTGTGGGGGGGCGGATGAGTTATGCCATTTTTATAGCAAAACGAATGATTCAGGCGTGATTGAGGTCAAAACTGGTATTGATTAGCCCCATAGTAAAACCTATGCAGTTCACTACAAGTTACCGAATCTTTCATTCATCTAAACCAGGGGCTCTGCAGGTTTTTTTCACCGAATATGCAGACGAGATCGCACTAAAATAGCGATTTATCAGATTGAAAATATATGATCTCGATGAGTGCTATAACATGCATGTCAAATTATGACCCTCAAAATTAATAGTTAAAGTATTTAGCCGGGGCGGTGATGTTGATTATTGTACTAAGATGTGTGAATTTTTTTAAAAGAAAATTTCATACAGATATAATCTCTTGAGTGTTTTGCAGTTATAAAATTAGAGTGATAATTTATTTTTCCCGTTAAGAATAGAATGAAAAATCGTGATTGCACAATCTTCGTTTTGATAAAATGAAATCTCTATTTCCTGAGGGGGAAATAGAGACTTGATGGTTACTTTAAGCAGCAGAGGTCGAAGTAACAGGGCGAGAATCGTTTGGTTTTGTTACCATGCTTTACAGAGGCGTCAGCGCATGAACCTTAGCATCATTTGAAAGATAAACATGGTAAATGGTTGATCTTATTAGTAGCGGATATTTTTTCGATATTTTTGACTACATTTTTTATGTTAACAACCATTTAATCTTTAGAAGTTATTTGCGTGCTACACTAAAAGAACAGGTTGTCGAAATTCAAGGAGGTGTGAACTAATTGTTTATACTGAAAAGTTATAATGATAATATTTAATTATCAGCATTCTATTTTGAAAAAAATAACACAAAACGGCATATTATAATTGCTACTTCGGTTGAGATTCATCAGGAGCAAGCAAAATGGTTAAATAGATAAGGTTAACCCAACATAGTTCAGGTAATCATGTCATCATAATCAACACAAAAAATGGAGAGTATATGTTCATATGGAGGATCCCTGCAGCAGTGTTGCTAATTGGTGCTTGTCTGCACTGCTATGCGATTGATAAAGGCGCGACTATGGTTCAATTTAGTGGTCAGGTTGTGGATCAGAACCCTTGTAAAATTAACAATGACGAACAAGTTTTAGTACCATTTGGTAATATTTTACAAAAAAATGCAGATGGTAAACAAATTCAAAAAAAGCTGAACATTAATGTAAAATGTACAGGCGTGAATAATGATGCATTAAAAATGCAAATCGTCGGTACAACATCTTTTTCTGATAATGTGCTTGAAACCGATATGGATGACTTAGGTATTGTATTTTATCAGAATGGAAGTCCCGTCAAATTGCATACATGGTTTGATTTACCTCAACCTGCAGAGAGTTTGCTGTTGACTGCATCTCCGATAATTCAGAATGGAAAAAGTATGGGTGGTGGTGAATTTAAGGCTACGGCTACGCTACTGGTCAATATTCAATAGAACAGGTGTTGAAATAGTCGACATGTTTTTTATAAACAGATAGCAATACGTCGATCGAAAACTGCTTATAATTAATTTAATCAGTAAATGTAAATGAGTATATTATGTTTTTAACAGTAAGATGCATTTTAATTTTTTTTGTTTTTACATTTTCGCTTGTGACGAATGCGGCCATTTCTCTGCAACAATCGCGCGTCGTTTTTAATGGTGATAAATCATCATACAGCCTGTTAGTCATTAATCAGAATAATCACGCCCCTTACCTTGCTCAGGGTTGGATAGAAGATGAAAAGGGTAATCGTGAACAGGGACCACTGCTGGTACTTCCTCCTATTCAACGTATCGAGCCTGGAGAAAGCTCGCAGGTTAAAATTCAGGCATTGCCTGCAGTAAAATTGTTGCGGCAGGACAGAGAAACGTTATTTTATCTAAACTTGCGAGAAATCCCCCCCAAAATTTCAGAGGGAAACACCCTGCAAATCGCACTGCAAAATCGCATCAAGGTCTTTTACAGGCCGGTAGCACTGAAAAACCACGAACTTGCCTCCCCCTGGCACTCTAAGCTGATGTTAACAAAGCGGGATACTCACTGGCAGATAACCAACCCCAGTGAGTATTACATCACGCTGGTTGATGCTCAGGTCAGTCAGAATGGTGCTCATATTGCGAAATTCACGCCATTTATGCTGGCTCCCGGAGCCAGCGAAATGTTGCCGGGTAATATAAATGATTACGGCAAGGCACCGGTATTTACCTACCTGAATGATTATGGTGGTCGCCCTGAAATTACTTTTAATTGTGGTTCGGAACATTGTAACGTTATCAATAATAAGATTCCGCGTGGCTGATACTGTAAAAATATTTTATTGACAACCTTTATCTTAAATTAATAAATAAACTATGGCAATCATGAATATAATTAAATCGTCTTGCAATAACAGATTTTCGGGAAAGTTATTTACTCTTCTTATGTTGGCCAGTTCAACGGTGTGCGCTGTCCCCTCCCGCCCGGCGGGAATGCCGAATGGCGGATGTTGGGCGGATCCAATGAATGATTTGTCCGTTGTGTTAACTCTTGATTCATTTTCTTCTAATAAGGAGGGTGAAAGAGCAAGTAGCTCGTTTGTCACAATGCCAGAATACTACCCGGGGTGGTGTTATAGCGAATCAGGAGCTAATAGTGCATCTTGGTTTACAGGGACGTTGAGTATAAATACACCGGGAAAGACAGCGGGATACTATAAACTTTCCGATGATGTTGATTTCCGCATATCCGTTTTTTTTCAAGGCGCCGGGGTAATATTGCCACCATTTTATGATAAGGATTTTGGGGCCAACATGGGACCTACGGGTAATGGTGTTACCGCGTTGCAGCTGGCTGCTGTTGGCAACCGCGGGTCGATTGATTTCAAACTCCGCCGAACGTTGATTGGCGGTGCATTTTTTATTCCTGGCGGAACCGAGTTGTTCAGGCTGTATCGTTACGTCATCCCGGGAAACAACCGGCCGACAATTCCTGTATATCGTCTTATTACTCAACAAGTCGTAGTCCCTGTTCCTGTAGAGTGCCGTATTAATAACGGGAAAACGATCGATGTTAACTTTAAACTGATCCAAAGCTCTGCGTTAACGACGTCGGCCCTTTCATCCTCTTATCAGGAAAAACGTCAGCTTGATTACAAATGCAATACCGGTCTGACACAGGATATTAATGTTACTCTTGTCGCTGATAGCGCACCTTTCGGTGAAGCCATTAAAACCTCAAATCCAGACATTGGAGTTGTCATGCTATATAACGATAGAGCCGTAAAACCGGATAACAGCTTCAGGACTAAGATAGTGAATGGCGCGGGCAGCGACAATGTCACCTTTGCCGTGATCGGAAGCGGTAATAAACCTGCCGCCGGAAACTTTACCGGTTCGGCTGTACTTATCATTTCAAGTTTATAGTTGACTGGTGGATGAAAATTCCACCTTTTGTCTTCCTGGCTACTTTAACGATTGAATTCCATGGTGGGCGTAATGATGGTCGGCCGACGCTGGCTGCTTTTCAGCACAGAGTGGGAGGTGGTGGGGGAAAAAACTGCCCCCGTAGGATACCAGAATGTGTTTCAGCATCCCCCGGGAACAGCTTTAGCGTTTCACTGTTGCTTATTTAGTCGGGCGCGCTTCGCGCCAGTAGCCAATCAGCGTCAGGTAGTTACTTTTCACTTTGGCAATCAGCGAGGCATCGTCCAGCTCGCCCTGCAGCCACTGGCGTGACGGCTGGCCGAAGATGGTACGGCCGACCGCGAAGCCTTTGACCCACGGGCTTTTCGCCGCGGCGGCAAAGCCCGCTTTCAGCTCGGCTTCCGGCGCGTCCAGGCCCAGCAGCAGGATCCCACGGCAGTGCGGATCGTTCTTCTCGATCAGCGCGCTGATCGCTTCCCAGGTAGCGTGGGACAGCGGTGGGAGTTTCCACCAGTCAGGCTGAATGCCCATGCTGTAGAAGTGGGTCAGGATTTCCAGATAGTACTTCTCGTCTTTATCCGGGTTGCTCTCCGGCAGAATAACTTCCAGCAGCAGCTCGTGGCCGGATTTATTACAGCCGTTCCACACGTCGAGGATCAGATCGTCCTGCTCTTTACGCATTTCCGCGCTGTCGTGCGGATGGTAGAAGGTCAGGCATTTGACCACGTGCTCCTGCGGCCAGTCCACCAGCTGAGAGCCGATGTTGCCGTGCTCGAGGCGCAGCGGGCGGGAGCTTGGCAGCTCGATAGGGCGACCAATCCACCAGCCTTTCCCGGTGATGGCGTTCAGCGCGGGCTGGCCGTAGGTGGTGTCCGCAAGGATGCCGCAGCGGCCATCGTCCAGACCGGCCTCACGTGCCGCTTCCTGCGCACCCTGCAGCAGCAGCGTTTTCAGCTCGGGAATGCGTGAATCGTCAAAGCCCGCTTCGGCAGCCATATCGGCCAGCTGTTTGCGGTGGTCGAAGGCGAAGATGTTCAGCTCGGTCCACTGCTGCTTGCGCGTGGTAACGCGGTGCAGGTGGTTCAGGCGCTTGTCGAGATCCGGGCGTTTAACCTCTTTATCACGGCTGAGGAAGTCATCCAGCTCTTCTTTGGTTGGCATGGCTGGCGCACAGCCGTGGCGGGAAACCACCAGCGCACCGCAGGCGTTGGCGTAACGGCATGCCTGTTCCCAGCTTTCATCGTTCAGCCAGCCGCGCAGCAGGCCGGACATAAAGGCATCGCCCGCGCCGAGTACGTTCAGCACTTCCACGCGCACGCCGCTTTGCAGCTTCGTCTCTTCCCAGCTGTCCGGGATATCGCCTTCAAAGACCACGCAGCCCAGCGGGCCACGTTTGCAGACCAGCGTCGCTTTCGTCGCTTTACGCACGTTTTTCAGCGCGGTCAGGCTGTCGGTGCTGCCACCGGCAATATGGAACTCTTCTTCCGTTCCCACCACCAGATCGAAATAGTGCAGAACTTCCTGCAGCTGCTGGGTGACGCGCTCGGACTCCACGAAACGCGTTTCGCCGTCGCCCAGCGAGGTCAGACCCCACAGCACCGGACGGTAGTCGATATCCAGCGCGGTACGCAGGCCGTGGCGGCGGGCGATCTCCAGCGCTTTCAGCACGGCGGCACGGGTATCCGGGTGGGAGAGGTGCGTACCGGTCACGGCAACGGCACGGGATGAGGCGATGTAGTCTTCCTGAATATCGTCCGGCACCAGGCCCATATCGGCGCAGTTGTCACGGTAGAACACCAGCGGGAAGGTTTCCTGATCTTTAATACCGAGGATAACCAGGCCGGTCAGACGTTTTTTATCGGTGATCAGGCTCTGAGTGTCGCAACCTACGCGCTGAAGCTCTTCCCGCAGGAAGCGGCCCATATGTTCATCACCCACGCGCGCCAGCATGGCGGATTTCAGCCCCTGGATCGCGGTGCCGTATGCCACGTTACCGGAAGAGCCACCCAGATACTTGGCAAAGGTGGTTTCATCTTCAAGGCGTGCACCGATCTGCTGGCCATAAAGGTCGACGGCGATGCGCCCGATACAAATCACATCAAGCCGCTTCTGTTGTGTACTCATACCTGTTGTTTCCTTCTGTGATGTACCCTGGTCATCGGCGTATTTTGCGGTTGAGTCGCCGCCGGTGGCTTCGGGTAAAGCCGACTCTGTTTGCGCTTCTCCAGCAGATCGGTGGCACGCCAGCCCGATCGAATCCGGATCTAACATGCCAACGAGTATGAGGAATAAAAATTCCAATTTCAATATGAAATGAAATTATTGCCCCAAAAGTGTGAGGTGGTTAAAACTCTTGCGCAGCGGCATTACGGCACGACAGAGGCAACGCCGTTTCAGGCGGCTCAGGAGTTGTGAGCGATATCTCAACTTTCTTAGATAACAGGTGTAAACATATTGAAGTGAAAGGGTTTTTATCATTTTATGTCTGGATGGCACCTGGCGTTTCATTTCCCCCCTTACGATCCCCCTATTCATCCCCGTTTCACCACAGAATTTGATCTCACTCGCAAAATGAAATGTTTCTTCTGTAATTCTGTTTAGTGAAAAAAATATTTGTTTATAATCGGCTCACGTTTCACTTATAGCTGTCGCCGTTTTCTCACCAGGGCGACCAAAAATGCGAATACCGGTGGACCTGAGTGGCGTCCCCGACAAATAAAGGAAGAGCAAATGGGCAAGATTAGATTAACTACAGCACAGGCTCTGGTCAGATTCCTGGACAACCAGTATCTGTCGGTAGACGGCGTTGAAACCAAATTCGTTAAGGGCATTTTCGCCATCTTCGGCCACGGTAACGTGCTGGGTCTGGGCCAGGCTCTGGAACATAATAACGGCGATCTGGTGGTGTATCAGGGCCGTAACGAGCAGGGTATGGCGCATGCGGCAATGGGCTATGCCAAACAGAAGCTGCGTCGCGAGATTATCGCCTGTACTTCTTCCGTCGGCCCGGGCGCGGCCAACATGATTACCGCAGCGGCCACCGCTACCGCTAACCGTATTCCTCTCTTACTGCTGCCGGGCGATGTGTTTGCCACCCGCCAGCCGGACCCGGTTCTGCAGCAGATTGAGCAGAGCCACGATCTGAGCATCAGCACCAACGATGCGTTCCGCGCCGTCAGCAAATACTGGGACCGCGTAAACCGCCCCGAGCAGCTGATGACCGCCTGTATTAACGCCTTCCGCGTGCTGACCGACCCGGCTGAAACCGGCGCGGTGACCATTTCTCTGCCGCAGGATGTGCAGGGTGAAGCCTATGACTTCCCGGAATATTTCTTCCAGAAGCGCGTGCACCGCATTGAGCGCCGCCTGCCAACCGAAGGCCAGCTGGCCGATGCGCTGAAGCTGATTGCCGCGAAACACAAGCCGATGATTATCTGCGGCGGCGGCGTGAAGTATTCCGGCGCAGGCGCAGCGCTGCTGGCCTTTGCCGAACGCCACGGCATTCCTTTTGCAGAAACCCAGGCGGGCAAAGGCACTATCGTTTCTGACCATCCGCTGAACGTCGGCGGCGTGGGTGAAACCGGCTGCCTGGCCGCTAACCTGCTGGCGAAAGAGGCCGATCTGGTGATTGGTATCGGTACGCGCTATACCGACTTCACCACCGCCTCAAAATGGATTTTCCAGAACCCGGACGTGAACTACATCAACATTAACGTCAGCAACTTTGACGCCTACAAGCTGGATGCGGTGCAGGTTGTGGCCGATGCCCAGGAAGCGCTGAACGCCCTGAACAGCCGCGTGGAAATGATTCACAACGGCTGGGGTGAGCAGGTGACCCAGGCACAGAGCAAGCTGCTGAAAGAAACCCAGCGCGTTTACTCGGCGGTGTACAGCGAAGAGAACTTCGTGCCGGAGATCGCTGACCATATCGACCGCGACGCGCTGTTTGCCGAGTTCAATCGTCTGACCGGCTCCTTCCTGACGCAGAGCAGCGTGCTGGGAACGCTTAATGAGCACCTCCCAAAGGATTCGGTCATTGTGGCCGCCGCGGGCAGCCTGCCGGGCGATCTGCAGCGCATGTGGCGCACCAAAGATTACAACAGCTATCACGTCGAGTATGGCTACTCCTGCATGGGCTACGAGGTCAACGCCTCTCTCGGCGTTAAGCTGGCCGAGCCGCACCGTGAGGTTTACACCATGGTGGGCGACGGTTCATTCCAGATGCTGCACTCCGAGCTGGTGACCTCGATTCAGGAAGGCGCGAAGATCAACGTAGTGCTGCTGGATAACATGACCAACGGCTGCATTAACAACCTGCAGATGGAACACGGTATGGACAGCTTCACCACCGAGTTCCGCTTCCGTAACGCGGAAACCGGCAAGCTGAACGGTGGCTTTGTACCGATTGATTTTGCCGCGATTGCGGCGGGTTACGGCTGCAAAACCTACCGTATTACCACGCTGGAAGAGCTGCAGGCCGCGCTGATCGATGCGCAGAAGCAGACCGTTTCCACGCTGTTCGATATCAAAGTTCTGCCGAAGACCATGATCCACAAGTATTTCAGCTGGTGGCGCGTGGGCGGGGCACAGGTTTCTGACTCTGAGCGAGTGGATGCCGTCGCCCGCAAGCTGAACGAGCATATCGACCAGGCTCGCGAATATTAATAACGCATTTTTTCTTTTCCTTTTTGCTGTTCTTTTTTGCCTTTAAAGCGCGGGCTGTTTAGCCCGCTTTTACCCCCTACTCAAGTAAGGATCGATCATGACGTTAAAGTTAGGTGTTATTGGTGCTGGTGCCATCGGTCAGGAACATATCCGTCGCTGCAGCAAAGTGCTGCAGGGTGCAGAGGTTGTGGCCGTCTCTGATATCAACGTGGAAGGCGCGAAAGCGGCCGTTGCCCGTCTGGGCCTGAACGCTGAAGTCTACGCGGACGGCCACGACGTGGTGAACTCTTCCAACGTGGATGCCGTGCTGGTGACCTCCTGGGACCCAACGCACGAAGAGTACACGCTGGCTGCAATCGCTGCCGGTAAGCCCGTGTTCTGTGAAAAGCCGCTGGCGATGACCGCTGAAGGCTGCCGCCGCGTGGTGGATGCAGAGATCAAATTCGGCAAGCGTCTGGTGCAGGTTGGCTTTATGCGCCCTTACGATGCCGGCTACCGCGCGCTGAAAAAAGTGATTACCGATGGTGAAATCGGCGAGCCGCTGATGCTGCACTGCGCGCACCGTAACCCGACCGTACCGGAGAACTACACCACCGATATGGCGATTACTAACACGCTGATCCACGAGCTGGATGTGCTGCGCTGGCTGACCGAAGATGACTACAAATCTGTACAGGTTGTCTTCCCACGCGTAACCTCCAAAACCCATGCCAGACTGAAAGATCCTCAGATCGTGCTGTTTGAAACCCGTAAAGGCATCCGCATTGACGTTGAAATCTTCGTTAACTGCGCCTACGGCTACGACATTCAGTGTGAAGTGGTCGGTGAAGAAGGCATTGCCAAGCTGCCAGAGCCATCTGCCGTGCAGATGCGCAAGAACGCGCAGCTTTCTACCGCCATTCTGACCGACTGGAAAGACCGCTTTATCGATGCCTATGACGTTGAGTTGCAGGCATTTATTAATGATGCCACCGCAGGCAAGCTGACCGGGCCATCCGCCTGGGACGGTTATGCCGCTTCCGTTGCCGCTGACGCCTGCCATAAGGCACAGAACAGCGGTGCGATTGAGCCGGTGGAACTGCCAGAGCGCCCGGCGTTCTACAACTAATCGCCGCGCTGCTACCGCACATTCCCCTGCCGTCGGGCAGGGGATACCGTAAAACAGCGTACTGATTTAATCACGGAGAGTCTGATGAAAATTGCCTTTGATGTGGATGTCATTCGAGATTTGGGCATCACAAAAATGGTTCACCAGGTGGCTGACTGGGGCTACAAATATATTGAGCAGTCCCCGCATCCGCAGATCAACCCGTTCTACAAGCATCCAAAAGCCAGCCGCGAAATTATCACCGAGTACAAAAACGCGCTGCGTGCTACTGGGGTTGAGATCTCCTCTTATATCGTGGTTTATCGCTGGTCCGGTCCCGACGAGGCACGCCGCCAGGCTGCCGTTCGCAACTGGAAACGTATGATTGAGATCGCGGTAGAAACCGGCGTGCAGGTGATAAATACCGAACTTTCCGGTAACCCGAACGAGCCAGAGATCTGTGAAGAGATGTTCTATCGCTCGATGGAAGAGCTGCTGCCTATCGTTGAACGCGAGGGCATCCGCATTGAAATCCAGTCACACCCGTGGGATTTCTGCGAAAACAGCAATGAAACGGCCGATATTGTGAAATCGTTCCGCAGTGAGAACGTGAAGTACCTGTACAGCGCACCGCACACCTTCTTCTACGACAAAGGCAAGGGCGATGTGAAACCCATGCTGGAGTACGCCGGTGCGGATCTGTCCCACGTGCTGATTGCCGATACCATGAACCACACCAAGCACTGCCGCTATATCGTGAACCCACCGGGCGTGGATGCCACGATCCACCAGCATGTTGCCGTGGGTAAAGGTGAGGTTGATTTCCCAACGCTGTTCCAGACTCTGCGCGATATGAAGTTTGCCGAGCAAACCTTCAAAGTGGGCGGCGATCCGATTATCGCCGCGGCGCTGTTCGGCTATCCGGAAGAAATGAACGTTGAAGCGGTTGCGACGCGCGAACTGATCGAGCGTGAACTGCTGCGGAAATAACAGCGGGCGGCCGTGGCCGCCCGGTGCACACCAGAGGTAGGATCATGAACAAAGATAACGTCAAACTGGCTATTGCCCCGATCGGCTGGACTAACGATGACATGCCGGAGCTGGGCAAAGAAAACACCTTCCAGCAGATCGTCAGTGAAATGGCGCTGGCCGGTTTTGTGGGCAGCGAAGTGGGCAGCAAATATCCGCGCGATCCGGCAGTCCTGAAGCCGATGCTGGATATCCGTGGCATTCAGATCGTTAACGCCTGGTTCAGCACCTTCTTCGCCAACGGCGACAAAGCGAAGACCATTGATGAATTCATCAACCATCGCGATTTCCTGCATGCGATGGGGGCGAAAGTCATTGGCTGCTCCGAGCAGAGCCTGAGCATCCAGGGCACCACCAAAGCGGTGCTGGAAGAGAAGCCTGTCTTTACCGACGAGCAGTGGCGTCTGACCACCGAAGGCTACAACGAGCTGGCGAAACTGGCCGCCGAGAAAGGCATGACGGTTGGCCTGCATCACCATATGGGTACCGGCATCCAGACCACGGAAGAAGTGGATCGCTTTATGGCGGAAACCAATGACGACGTTTATCTGCTGTTCGATACCGGCCATGCCTACTACTCGGAAGGCAGCCAGGAGAAAATGCTGGCGATCCTGACCAGATACCTGCCGCGCATTAACCACGTTCACCTGAAAGACGTGCGTGATGAGATCGTCGACCAGGTCAGAAGCCAGAAGCTGTCATTCCTGGACGGCGTGAAGAAAGGCACCTTTACCGTTCCGGGCGACGGCGTGATCGATTTCAAACCGGTGTTCAAAATCCTCGACGATTTCGGCTACAAAGGCTGGATGGTGGTGGAAGCTGAGCAGGATCCGGCACTGGCTAACCCGTTTGAATATGCGGTAAAAGCCCGTAAATACATTCGCGAAACGGCCGGCCTGTAAGCGCCTGACGTAAAAAAACCTCCCACTTCTGAAACGGGCCGTAAAAGCCCGATGACGAAGATGGGAGGTTTTTTTGTGGGCGCAGTATTACTTCAGCTGCAGCGTTTTCAGGATATTCGCGGCTTCAGTCTGCGCTGCCTGCTGGTCATCACCCGGCAGGGAGATTTGCAGCGTCAGCAGTTTGCCATCCACCTTGCCCATCACTAACGAAGACCAGGCGGTCTGATTGTTGGCAGAAATCACCGTGTCCAGCTGCTGTAACTGCTGGCCGTTGACGGTAATCTCTTTATTGGTCACTACCTGAAGCTGTGGTGCACGGCTGCGCTGCTGCTCGATCATGCGTTTTGCCAGATCGTCCAGCGTGTCGTTGCTGCTGTCGCCTTCGATGACGATGATCGCCTTCTGGCCTGATTCGTCAGCGTAAACGTGCATGTTATTGGCCTGAGTACCCAGTTTGCCGCTTTTGTCACTCATGCCGGAAGGCAGAGCGAAACTCAGTTTGCCATCCATCAGGGATACAGTCTGGCTGCTCTGACTTGTCTGGCTGCCGGCATTTTTATCCGCAGCGGCGGTATCGCTTTTGCCGTCGCAGGCGGCGAGGCCAACAACCAGTAAACTTACTCCGGCATATTTCAGTAGGTTACGCATCAGGGTCCCTTTTTTAGTCATCGCTCAACATATCAGTCACTTATACAATAACATTCAGCACGCAAAAGCAACTTATCTTGCATGACATTGTGTGTAACCAGCTTACCCAAAATTAACCTGTGGGCCATTGGACTTTTCTGCTAATCGTTTCAGCATGGCGTTCAGCAACAGGCCGTAGGCGGGCAGGAAGAAAATCATGCAGATCATCACTTTAAAGCTGTAATCCACCATCGCGATCTCGACCCAGTGGGTGGCCATAAACGGATCGGTACTCTGGTAGAAGGCGATAAAGAAGAAGGCCGCCGTATCGCTGATATTCCCAAGGAACATCGCCGCAGCCGGTGCCATCCACCAGGCGGCTTTCTGCCGCAGGCGGTTAAAGACATAAATATCGAGGATCTGCCCGAGTGCATAGGCCATAAAGCTGGCACAGGCGATGCGGGCCACAAAGATATTCATCTCTTTCAGCGAGGCAACACCCTGCCATTCCCCCTGAAAATAGAGCGCGGAAATCAGGTAGGAGATAAACAGTGCCGGGATCATCACCGCCAGGATAATACGACGCGCCAGCGGGGCACCGAAAATCCGCACCGTCAGATCGGTCGCAAGGAAAATAAACGGGAAGCTGAACGCACCCCAGGTGGTGTGCAGACCGAAAATGGAGACCGGTAGCTGGACCAGATAGTTGCTGGAGGTGATCACCAGCAGATGAAACAGACAGAGCCAGATCAGCGCGTGGGTACGCTGACGCGAAGTAAATGCGATCATATTGAGCCTTTTTAAGATCAATGGGGTGAGGGAACCCAGTTCAAATGTGTGACGCACCGGCCTTTTTAACCCTGGTGCATCGGTCGCTTGCGCGATTTTGCGGCATATTACCCGGTTGGGCTGCTAATGCAATGGTTAATTTTAGCGCAAACGTTATCGTCCAATAGCGCTGTTGCACCCCGGCCGTCCGGCGGTAGAATAGCGGCTGTTTGTTATTATCACTGTTGAGAATTCTATGAGCGACCTTTTCGCTAACCCCGATAAGACCCTTGATGCGCTGGGCCTGCGCTGCCCGGAGCCGGTTATGATGGTGCGGAAAACCGTGCGTCATATGCAGGAAGGCGAAACGCTGCTGATTATCGCTGACGACCCGGCCACCACGCGGGATATCCCCGGTTTCTGCCGGTTTATGGAGCATACGCTGCTGGCGCAGAACACCGATGCGCTGCCGTATCGTTATCTACTGAAGAAAGGCGTATAGGGGAGCCTCAGCGGCTCCCCGGGTTTGCTATCGCCTGCGCAGCAGCCGCAGGGCGTTAGCGGTGACTAACGCCGTTGCGCCTGAATCCGCCAGCACCGCCAGCCACAGCCCGGTGATCCCCAGCAGCGTAGTCAGCAGGAATACCACCTTCAGCCCCAGCGCAATGGTAATGTTCTGGCGAATGTTGGCGTGAGTGGCGCGCGACAGCCCGATCATGGCTGCCAGCCCGGTGAGCCGGTTATGGGTCAGCGCCGCGTCAGCCGTTTCCAGCGCCACGTCGCTGCCGCTGCCCATCGCAATACCTATCGTTGCCGCCTTCATCGCCGGCGCATCGTTGATGCCGTCGCCGACCATCGCCACCGGCTGCTGCTGATTAAGCGCACTGACCGCCGCAACCTTATCTTCCGGCAGCAGGCTGGCGCGGTAGTCAATGCCCAGCTCACCGGCAATGGCCGCCGCCGCCCGTGGATTATCGCCGGTCAGCATCACGCCCTGAATGCCCATCGCCTTCAGTTCTGCCAGCGCGGTTCTGGCATCCTCGCGCAGGGTATCGCGCAGGGCAATCAGGCCGTACAGCTGCCGGGCATCGTGCACAATCACCACCGTATTACCCGCGCTTTCCAGCACTTCAACGGCGGAGCGATGCGGAGCCAGCCATTCTGCATTCACCTTTGACGGTGCGCTGATTGAAAGTAAGCGATCGCCCACTATCGCTTCCACACCGCTCCCGGCCAGCGCCCGCTGTGCCGATGCGGCGGGCAGTGCCAGCTGGCGCTCTGCGGCGGCGGCAACAATGGCCTGTGCCAGCGGGTGCGAGGAGCCCTGCTCAATCGCCGCTGCCGTTGCCAGCAGCCACGCTTCATCCTGCTGTGCAAACGGCTGGATGGCGGTGACCCGGGGTTTGCCCTCGGTCAGCGTGCCGGTTTTATCAAAGGCTATCGTGCGAACACTGCCCAGACTTTCCAGCGCCGCGCCGCCTTTAATTAACGCACCGCGGCGGGTCGCCGCCGCCAGCCCGGAAGTGATGGCGGCAGGGGTGGAGATCACCAGCGCGCACGGGCAGCCGATCAGCAGCAGGGTTAAACCCTTATAGATCCACGGCTGCCATTCCGCGCCCATCAGCAGCGGCGGTATGACGGCAACGGCCAGTGCCAGCGCCATAATCGCCGGGGTATAGATACGGCTGAAGCGGTCGAGGAAGCGTTCAATCGGTGCACGGCGCTCTTCCGCTTCTTCAATCAGATGCAGAATGCGGTCGATGGCGCTTTCACCCGGTTCTGAGGTGACTTCCAGCTGCACCAGGCGATCCACGCTCAGGCAGCCGGCGGCAATCGACTCGCCCTGCTGGCGTTCAACCGGGATCGATTCTCCGGTGAGTGCGCTTTCATCAAAGCTGGCAAACGGGCTGATCAATCGGGCATCCGCAGGCAGGCGTGCGCCGGCGGCGACCTCGATTTGATCACCCGGGCGCAGTGCGCTGACCTGCACGCTCTCACGACGGGTTCCGTTAATGCGCACCGCCTGGTCTGGTTTGAGCGCCATCAGCGCAGTGACGCCTTTGCGCGCCCGGCTGGCGGCAAAGGATTCCAGCCTTTCACCCAGCATAAACAGCAGCAGCACCATGGCGGCTTCGGCCGTTGCGCCAATAAACAGTGCGCCAACGGCGGCCACGGTCATTAAGGTTTCAATACTGAAGGGGGAGCCGCTGCGCATCAGGCGCAGTGCGCTGAGCGCAATCGGCCAGACGCCAATCAGCGTGGTGGCAATAAAGGCAAGCTGACCGGCGGCCGGGTTGACGCTATCAAGCAGCCAGCTGGCGGCCATCAGCACGGCCAGCAGGATCAGGCTACGGTTCTCCAGCCAGAATCCGGGAGCGGGCTGGGCGGTTTTCGCGGCGTCTGTTGCATCGCTGCGCTGAAGCTGGAAACCGGCACGGGCCACGGCTTTCTCAACGTCATTGCGCACGTCACCGTTGGCATCCACCACCAGTTTTTCGCTGGAAAAGACCACGCGGGCGTTATCCACGCTGCTTAACTGCCGCACGGCCGTTTCCACTTTTCGCGCGCAGCTCGGGCAGTCCATCCCCTGAATCAGCCAGCTGTAGCGGGCGAGTCCCGTTTGCCTGTCGTCCTCGTCGTCGGCGGTGTCACCTGAACTGCAGGCGGCATCGCTGCAGCAGGGCGCTTCTACGCCGGCTGCGCCGATCGCGGTGATTTTGCGGATAACGGGACGTGTGGCTGAACTGCTGCAGCCGTGCTGATGGGGGGCGTGGTCGTGACCACAGCTGCAAGAAGAATGCGAGTGCATAGCGCCTCCTGAATGAGAGCGGCGGGCGTCAGTGCCCGCCATCACGCTATCTTACACTCTGGAGTCCACTCCAGAGTCAAGCCCTACAGCCACAGCGAGCGCACAATCATAAAGTGGCCGGCAAAATAGCAGGCGGCGATAATCGCCCGATCGGCATTAAAGCGATGGCGATAGTGGCTCACCAGCCAGACGATATTGGCCAGCAGCAGCAGGGAGGCACCCACCATCAGCGTAAAGCTGTAGTCGGTTGGGCGGAATACATACAGCTCGGCGCTCAGCCAGACCATCAGCAGCGTGATGCCAATAAAGGTACACACCGGCCAGCGCAGCTCCTCCAGCCGGCTCCAGACCGTGGCAATCAGCAGGCCGCCAATAATCAGCAGCGCCAGCGGCAGCGGCCAGAAAAAGCTCAGCGTCATCTGGCTGGCGAAGAACAGGGTGTACAGCAGATGAGAAAGGAAAAAGGCGCCAATGGCATACAGCATGCGCCGTTCGGGCAGCAGGGTCAGGGCATCGCCAAGCAGCGTTGCCAGCAGGCCAAGCAGGATCAGATAGTCGGTGGTTTTCAGTACGGGGGCCTGCCAGGCCCAGGCCAACAACAGTAATAACGTGACGGGCTTAAACACCCAGCGCTGCCACTGCGGGCCGCGATAAGAGGCATCAACATATAACCAGCCGGAAAACAGGACTGCGAGAAATGACCAAATCATAAATTTTTCCCTGTATTGACGAAAAACTCCACAACTCAGCTCAGTTTAGGTTACCTGACAGCGGTGTGACAATCATCCTGGTCCGGTTGTATGCTTATCCCGTGCTGTTCACGCTACCTCCCCGGAGAAACCCGTTCTATGAAGCCGCCGTTGATTTTTCTTATTGTGATTGCGCTGATCGCCGTGCTGGCAACGCGGCAGTTTATCAAGCAGCGGCGGGAAAATGCCGCCAACGACGCCTCGCCCGTGCGCAGCCTGATGGTGGAAGTGAAAACCAAGCGGGAGTATCTGGCCCCGGATCGGCGCTCACGCCAGCGCGACCAGATCCCGGTGGAGGACTGGCGCTATGAAGCGTGGTTTCATCCGCTGAATGGCGCAGAGGTGATTAAGCTGGCGCTGAGCGCCGGTGATTACCATCGGCTCGACAAAGGCAGCCGTGGTGAACTGCAGGTACAGGGAACGCGCTTTATCCGTTTCACTCCCTGTACGGCTTCCGACTGTTAACAGCATGGTGAAGCGCTGCCAGCAGCCTGCGGTTGCTTTTGCCGCCGGGTGACTACTGTTTCGGGAAGTTTTTCTTCTGCCAGGCGAGCAGCTCAAACACGCCGAAGAAGAAAATTTTCGCCTGAGTGAAACCGCTCAGCTTCGGTGACTCTTTCGGCTGCGTTGAGCGCATCAGCACCAGCTGTAAGCCGTGCATGATAACCATAAAGAACAGCGCAACGTTAACGAAGTGGGTCAGCGGTTTAGGGAACGGGTGCACCACATTCAGCAGTAAAAAACCCCAGACAAAGACCATCAGCAGGCGGCCTGCATTAATTAACATGTTGATTCTCCGTGCCTGTGTTGCAGGCAATAGTATTAATTACGCCTCTGCGGGCGAAAGCTCAGCAACGGCGTGTCGGATATACAGGCGGTAAGCGACCTGACCGGCAACTTTCTCGCGATGCAGCTGCCAGTTCACCGGCACCGGCGGCAGGCCATGCTCAACTTCATTCTCGACGTAGATCAGGGCTTCATCGCTCAGCCAGCCGTTGTTTTCCAGCAGGGTGACGGTGTCTTCCAGCAGCCCTTTGCGGAAAGGGGGATCGATAAACACCAGGTGATGCGCCTCGCCTTTCTGCGCGAGAAACTGCAGCGTGTTGGTGTTGACGACCCGACCGTTTTTCGCCCCCAGGGTGGCGAGGTTCTTTTCCAGCTGTTGTGCAACCGGGCGCTCCAGCTCCAGTAGCGTGGCACTGGCGGCATGGCGCGAAAGCGCCTCCAGGCCCAGCGCGCCGCTTCCGGCATAACAGTCGAGGCATCTGGCTTCCTGGATATCGGAGGCCAGCCAGTTAAACAGCGTCTCACGGACGCGATCCGTCGTG
Organism: Erwinia sp. SLM-02; assembly: GCF_037450285.1. Lineage (NCBI taxonomy): Bacteria > Pseudomonadati > Pseudomonadota > Gammaproteobacteria > Enterobacterales > Erwiniaceae > Erwinia > Erwinia sp. SLM-02. The sequence goes on from NZ_JAQISN010000004.1 coordinate 339,242, forward strand.
GGGCGCAGGCCCGCGCTGTCGGGAACCGGCAGCTTACGGCCTCGCCAGATGCCCCCAATAATACGTATTTGCCCGGCTGCGCCGCTGCGGGTTTTCTTCATCATCGTACTGAACTCTTAATAATTTGTTGCACAGTTTAACGGGCTAACCGGGCTGAGGAAACGTAAAAAGGGAACTGTAATGCACTCAACAGAAAGTGTTAGACTAAGGGATTGATTAGGCTGTCTCCCGCAACCGCACTGTGGCGCCCGTGTGCGGTTGCGAGAGACAGTTTTCGCTTATTTTTGGACCGGAACGGTTTTTCCCGCGAGGAGTGTGGTTGCACCATGGCAAAGAATAAAAAACGTGGCTTTTTTTCCTGGCTTGGTCTGGGGCGTGAAGACAAGGCACAGCAGGAAGAAGTAAAAGAAACGTTAGACCCGCAACCTTCAGCTGATTCTGCGGCCGAAGCGAAAGCCGCTGCCCGTGCTGAAGCCGAAGCCGCCGCCCGTGCCGAAGCGGAAGCCGCTGCCCGTGCTGAATCTGAAGCCGCCGCCCGTGCTGAAGTGGAAGCCGCTGCCCGTGCAGAAGCCGAAGCTGTCGCCCGTGCCGAAGCGGAAGCTGCCGCCCGTGCTGAAGCCGAAGCCGCCGCTCGTGCTGAAGCGGAAGCCGCCGCTCGTGCTGAAGCGGAAGCCGCCGCTCGTGCTGAAGCGGAAGCCGCTGCCCGCGCTGAAGCCGAAGCCGCTGCCCGCGCTGAAGCGGAAGCCGCTGCCCGTGCTGAATCTGAAGCCGCTGTCCGCGCTGAAGCCGAAGCTGCCGCCCGTGCAGAAGCGGAAGCCGCCGCTCGTGCTGAAGCCGAAGCCGCCGTTCGTGCTGAAGCGGAAGCCGCCGCTCGTGCTGAAGCGGAAGCCGCCGCTCGTGCTGAAGCGGAAGCCGCTGCCCGTGCTGAATCTGAAGCCGCTGCCCGCGCCGAAGCGGAAGCCGCTGTCCGCGCTGAAGCCGAAGCCGCTGCCCGTGCCGAAGCGGAAGCTGCTGCCCGTACTGAATCTGAAGCCGCAGCCCGCGCCGAAGCGGAAGCTGCTGCCCGCGCTGAAGCGGAAGCTGCCGCTCGTGCTGAATCTGAAGCTGCTGCCCGTGCGGAAGCCGAAGCTGCCGCCCGCGCTGAAGCCGAAGCTGCCGCCCGTGCCGAAGCGGAAGCTGCCGCTCGTGCTGAATCTGAAGCCGCTGCCCGCGCCGAAGCGGAAGCCGCTACCGTCGAGCAGGCTCGCCCGACGAAGGAAGGCTTCTTTGCCCGCCTGAAGCGCAGCCTGGTGAAAACCCGTCAGAACCTCGGTTCCGGCTTTATCGGCCTGTTCCGCGGCAAAAAAATTGATGACGATCTGTTTGAAGAGCTGGAAGAGCAGCTGCTGATCGCCGATGTTGGGGTGGAAACCACCCGCCGAATTATCGCTAACCTGACCGCTCAGGCCAGCCGTAAAGAACTGCGCGATGCTGAAGCGCTGTACGGTCTGCTGAAAACCGAAATGGCAGGTATTCTGTCAACCGTTGAGTCGCCGCTGGACGTCAGTGGCAAAACGCCGTTTGTGATCCTGATGGTTGGGGTTAACGGCGTGGGTAAAACCACGACGATTGGTAAACTGGCGCGCCAGTTCCAGGCCGAGGGCAAATCGGTGATGCTGGCGGCGGGCGATACCTTCCGCGCGGCGGCGGTGGAACAGCTGCAGGTGTGGGGCCAGCGCAATAATATTCCGGTCGTGGCTCAGCATACCGGTGCGGATTCCGCCTCGGTGATCTTTGACGCCATTCAGGCGGCGAAAGCGCGCGGTGTGGACGTGCTGATTGCCGATACGGCCGGTCGTCTGCAGAATAAATCGCATCTGATGGAAGAGCTGAAGAAAATCACCCGCGTGATGAAGAAGCTGGATGAAGATGCACCGCATGAGGTTATGCTGACAATTGATGCCAGCACCGGACAGAATGCGATCAGCCAGACTAAACTGTTCCATGAAGCCGTTGGCCTGACCGGCATTACGCTGACCAAGCTGGACGGCACGGCGAAGGGGGGCGTGATCTTCTCGGTGGCCGACCAGTTTAACATTCCTATTCGCTATATTGGCGTAGGTGAAAGTATTGAAGACTTGCGATCGTTTAAAGCTGACGATTTTATAGAGGCACTATTTGCCCGAGAGGATTAATTTAGGATGATTCGCTTTGAAGAAGTCAGTAAGGCTTATCTCGGCGGTCGGCAAGCGCTGCAGGGGGTTGATTTTCATCTTCGCCCCGGCGAAATGGCGTTTCTGACCGGACATTCCGGGGCAGGGAAAAGCACCTTGCTGAAGCTGATTTGTGGCATTGAGCGCCCGAGTGCCGGGCATATCTGGTTCAGCGGCCACGATATCAGCCGTCTGAAAAGCCGCGAAGTGCCGTTTCTGCGCCGTCAGATCGGCATGATATTCCAGGATCACCATCTGCTGATGGATCGGTCAGTCTATGACAACGTGGCGATCCCGCTAATTATTGCCGGAGCCAGCGGTGAGGATATTCGCCGCCGCGTCTCGGCCGCGCTGGATAAGGTCGGCCTGCTCGACAAAGCGAAGAGTTTCCCCATTCAGCTTTCCGGGGGCGAACAGCAGCGCGTGGGCATCGCCCGTGCGGTGGTGAATAAACCCGCGGTGCTGCTGGCGGATGAACCCACCGGTAACCTTGATGAAGCGCTGTCGGAAGACATCCTGCGGCTGTTTGAAGAGTTCAACCGCGTGGGCGTCACCGTGTTAATGGCCACCCATGACATGGGGCTGATTGCTCGCCGCAACTACCGCCTGATGACGCTGAACCAGGGACGTCTGCACGGAGGTTATCGTGGTGAATAAACGTAACGCCCGCCCGGCATCGGCGAAGGCCGCTAAGCCTAAAATGCCGTCAAAAAGCAAAGCGCTAAAGGGCGGCTGGCAGGAGCAGTGGCGCTATGCGATGCGCGGCTCGCTGTCTGAAATGTGGCGTCAGCCGCTGGCTACGCTGCTGACGGTGATGGTGATCGCCATCTCCCTGACCCTGCCGAGCGTGTGCTATATGGTGTGGAAAAACGTCAGCACCGCGGCAGACCAGTGGTATCCGGCTCCGCAGCTCACCGTGTATTTCAGCAAAACGCTGGATGACGATGCGGCTGAAGGGGTGGTGGCGAAGCTGAAGGCCGAGGACGGCGTGGATAAAGTGAATTATCTGTCGCGGGAAGAGGCGCTGGGCGAGTTCCGTAACTGGTCCGGCTTCGGTGGTGCGATGGATATGCTGGAGCAAAATCCGCTGCCGGCGGTGGCGATTATCACCCCGAAGCTGAACTTCCAGAGCTCCAACACTATGGACAGCCTGCGCGATCGGGTGTCGAAAGTGGAAGGCGTGGATGAAGTGAAAATGGATGACAGCTGGTTTGCGCGGCTGGCTGCGCTGACCGGGCTGGTCGGGCAGGTGGCGGCGATGATCGGCGTTCTAATGATCGTGGCGGTCTTCCTGGTGATCGGCAACAGCGTGCGCCTGAGCATCTTTGCCCGCCGCGATACGATCAACGTGCAGAAGCTGATCGGCGCGACCGATGGCTTTGTGCTGCGCCCGTTCCTGTACGGTGGCGCGCTGCTGGGGTTCTGCGGGGCGCTGCTCTCGCTGGTGCTGTCCGGCGTGCTGGTACTGCGGCTGGAGTCCGTTGTGGCGCAGGTGGCAACGGTGTTCGGGACCACCTTCGTGCTGCACGGCATGACGTGGGATGAAAGCCTGCTGCTGCTGCTGATTGCCGCAATGATCGGCTGGATTGCCGCCTGGCTGGCGACCGTACAACATTTACGCCGATTTACGCCGCAGTAACCCCTCTACACGTTTTTTTGATATAATCTTCCTCTGCTGCGTGAGCATTTGCCGCAGAGGAAGTTAAAACGCATCACTTCCCACTGCTTTCAGGCACTCGCCAACGGCTTTAAGAACGTGTATAAATTATCCCTGATTAAAATTGAACTTGTGGATAACTTCGGCGTCTTATACCTGTAGAGATTGATGTTCGCACGGATTGCTTTCGATTTATCGTTGCACTTCGCGTAGGGTATCAGTCGCGTCAGGCTCTGACGCAGTCACGATGCTAAACACTGAGAGGGTTTGAATGACCAAAGAAATGCAAACTTTAGCTATTGCTCCTTTAGGCAACCTGGATTCCTATATCCGGGCGGCTAATGCCTGGCCTATGCTGACGGCAGAAGAGGAAAAAGCGTTGGCTGAACGGCTGCATTACCAGGGCGATCTGGAAGCAGCTAAGACGCTGATCCTGTCTCACCTGCGCTTTGTTGTTCATGTTGCTCGTAACTACTCCGGTTACGGCCTGCCGCAGGCAGACCTGATTCAGGAAGGTAATATCGGCCTGATGAAAGCCGTGCGCCGTTTTAACCCGGAAGTGGGTGTGCGCCTGGTTTCCTTTGCCGTTCACTGGATTAAAGCCGAGATTCACGAGTACGTTCTGCGCAACTGGCGTATCGTGAAAGTGGCCACCACTAAAGCTCAGCGTAAGCTGTTCTTTAATCTGCGTAAAACCAAGCAGCGTCTGGGCTGGTTTAACCAGGATGAAGTGGAAATGGTCGCACGCGAGCTGGGCGTGAGCAGTAAAGACGTTCGCGAAATGGAATCGCGCATGGCCGCGCAGGACATGACCTTTGACCCAACGCCGGATGATGAAGGCGAAGGTCGTTCCATGGCCCCGATGCTCTATCTGCAGGATAAATCCTCTGACTTTGCCAACGGCATTGAGGAAGATAACTGGGAAGATCACGCTGCCGATAAGCTGTCCGACGCAATGCAGGGGCTGGACGAACGCAGCCAGCACATCATTCGCGCGCGCTGGCTGGACGACGACAATAAAACCACGCTGCAGGAACTGGCCGATCGCTACGGTGTTTCCGCAGAGCGCGTTCGTCAGCTGGAAAAGAACGCCATGAAGAAACTGCGTATGGCTATCGAAGCCTGAGCTTAGCGCTCAGACCGCCAGCGATGCCCAAACAAAAAAACCGCCTCCAGGGGCGGTTTTTTGTTGTCAGCGCGAAACCACCAGCACAGCAATTTTATTCTAAAGCGGGAGAGGGAAAATGGAGACGCTGAATACGCCGCAGGAGCGCGCCACGCTGTTCTGCGTGGAGGAATTCAACGGCATGAATATGCTGGATGCCAGCTATCGGCATCGCCGTTTTCCCCGCCACGTGCATGACACCTTCTGCGTGGGGGTGATTGAAACCGGCGCGCAGCGCTTCTGGCGTTCGGGGGGCGATCACGTGGCGCCGAGCGGCGATATCATTCTGGTTAACGCCGACGAAGTGCATACCGGCTGTTCGGAAGTGGCGGGCGGCTGGTCCTACCGCGCTATCTATCCCCATCCCGATCTTTTCGCCCGGCTGTCAGCGAGCAGTGAACCCGGCCCGGTGCCGTGGTTTCCCGATGCGGTACTGCACGATCCGCTATTGTCCGCCCAGCTGCGGCTGGTGTTCTCGCTGCTGCCAGAGCAGGGCAACAGCCTGCTGAAAGAGTCGCTGCTGCTGACCGCTTTCTCCTGGCTGGTGATGCGCTACAGCCGCACGCGCGTCATGCCGCCCGATCTGGCCGACGCCTGCCGCGCGGTGCTGCCGGTACAGGAACTGATGGCCAGCTGTCCGGAAAAGAACTGGTCGCTGCAGCAGCTTGCGGACGTCGCGCATCTCAGCCCGTGGCACTTCCTGCGTCAGTTCAAGAAAAGCATCGGGATGACGCCGCATGCCTGGCTGGTACAGGCCCGGTTGCAGAAGGCGCAGGCGCGGCTGAAACAGGGTGAAACCCTCTCTCAGGTGTCCAGCCTGTGCGGCTTCTCCGACCAGAGTCATTTCACCCGCCATTTCAAAAACTCGATGGGCGTGACGCCCGGTGAATACGTGCAGGCGCTGAAACGAGGCCGCCGGGGATAAGCAGAAGCGCAGCCTCTTCAGTTGTATTGCCTGATGATGGCAGGAATGAGCGGACCGAATCTCTGGTGACGGCGGAGTCAAAAGCGCGTGAACTCGCCCTGGCTTAGTCGAGCAATTTTATTCAATATTCTACCGGCGTCGCTTGCCACACTGCTGCTGAATTTACTCAGGAGCCGTCAGATGAATCATCCCGTTACTTCCCTCTCTTCCCCTCAGCCGCCGCCGTGGTCCGGTTTCTGGCGCGGTGCCAGCGGCATGCTGCCGCTCTGTCTGTCGGTGGTGCCGTGGGGCATCCTCGCGGGATCGATGGCCGTTCAGGCCGGGCTGAGCCTGCCGCAGAGCATCGCCATGTCGACGGTCATTTTCGCCGGTGCGGCCCAGCTGGTGACGCTCGGACTGATGCTGTCCGGTGCCAGCGTGGCGACCATCGTCATTTCGGTGTTTTTTATCACCGCCCAGCATTTTCTTTACGGCCTGACGATGCGTGAAACCGTTTCCGTGCTGAAAACGCGCTATCGCCTGCCGATCGGCTTTCTGCTGACCGATGAGCTGTTTGCCCTGAGCTGCGCGCAGCCAAAAGAGAAGCTGACGCCGGGCTATCTGATTGGCGCAGGGCTGACGTTTTATCTCAGCTGGGCGCTGTTCAGCCTGCTCGGGATCGCGATGGCGTCCTCGATCCCGGATCTGGATCGCTATCATCTTGATTTTTCGATCGTCGCCACCTTTATCACCATCGTGGTGCCGATGATTAAAAACCTCAGCGTGCTGTGCGGCGTGGTGGTTTCTCTGCTGCTGTCGATGGTGCTCAGCCTGTATCAGATTGAAGGGGCCATCGCGATTGCCGGCGTGTGTGGCATGTTCTGTTCGGTGCTGGTCGCCCGTTTACGGCAGGAGGCATGATGAGCTGGTTATTACTGTTTACGCTGGCCGGGGTGGTATTTTTTAACCGCTATCTGTTCCTGGAGCCGGCGGTGCCGGTCAGGCTGCCCGCCGCGATCCGCGAAGCGCTAAAATATTCCGCCCCCTGTCTGCTGACCGCAATCTGCGGGCCGATTATTTTGCTGAATCACGGCGACGTGCGCGCCCTGAGCGACAATCCCTATCTGTTTGGCGCACTGGTGGGCGTGCTGATTGCCGCACGGGTGCGCAGTATGGTACTCAGCGTGCTGCTGATCCTGGCAGTGTTCTATCTGCTCTGCTGGTGGATGTAGCACTTTAGTTCCGCATCAAACTGAAAACCCGCCGCCTGCATAAAGGCGGCGATCGCCTCAGCGCCGTCCGTCCCGTCGTTGGCTATCTGCCAGCGGGTAACATGCGGATTCTGCGCCAGCGTATCCTCCAGCAGATACAGGCCGACCCCGCGTCGGCGCGTCACTTCCCGCACCATCAGCTGCGACAGCCTGCCTTCATTACCGGTTATCACCAGCTGTACCGCCGCCAGCAGGCGTTCGTTGAATCGCGCTGCATACAGCCGATGCCGTTCATCCAGCTGCGATTCCAGCCTGTGGGAATCGGCCTGCGGCCAGATTTTTTGCAGATCGCTGTGGTCCTGTATTGAGAAGTGTTGCAGGCGAATGATGGTTAGCTTCATTGTAAAAACCCGTCGGTCAGAAAGGCATATTGTAGCGAAGTTGACCATACTAAAGCGTGGAAGTTTTCTGTACAAAAACGAGGCGTTCTGTTTCTGAATTAAACAATTTACCGAGTAAATCATTATTCGGTTAGCAATTGTCCAGCATAAACCGCTGGAAAATTGCCGGAAACGTAACCGTTAATGCCAGCTTATTATGCTGTTGCATCCGCGATTTAGTGAATATGTCAGTTGATTTACAGCAGAATATTCCTGTTTAATAACCTGAAATTTAACGCCTTTATACCAATAAAATGCCGCATTAATCCCTAAGCCTTTCTTTGTAAAGCGATTAGGAAAAATGACGGTAAAAAATAGCCAAATCACAACAGATGGGGAAGTTCGGATGAAAATCAGTAAAGGTAGTGCATTCCTGGCGGGCTGCGTAGCCCTGGCAATGAGCCACGCTGCGTTAGCAAAAGATATCAAAGTAGCGATCGTGGGTGCGATGTCCGGTCCGGTGGCGCAGTATGGCGACATGGAGTTCACCGGTGCCAAGCAGGCGATTGCTGACATCAACGCCAAAGGCGGCGTGAACGGCAACAAGCTGGTCGGCGTGGAATATGATGATGCCTGCGACCCGAAACAGGCCGTCGCGGTAGCCAACAAGGTGATTAACGACGGCATCCGCTACGTTATCGGCCATCTGTGCTCTTCCTCTACCCAGCCGGCTTCCGATATCTATGAAGATGAAGGCGTGCTGATGATCACCCCGGCTGCCACCGCGCCGGATCTGACCAGCCGCGGCTACAAGCTGGTGATGCGTACCACCGGTCTGGACTCCGACCAGGGTCCAACCGCCGCGAAATACATCCTGAACGACATCAAACCACAGCGTATCGCGGTGATTCACGATAAGCAGCAATACGGTGAAGGCCTGGCGCGTTCCGTGCAGGACAGCCTGAAAAAATCCGGCGGCAACGTGGTGATGTTTGAAGGTGTGACCGCTGGGGATAAAGACTTCTCTACCCTGGTTGCGCGCCTGAAGAAAGAAAACATCGATTTCGTTTACTTCGGCGGCTACTACCCGGAAATGGGCCAGATCCTGCGTCAGTCACGTGCGGCAGGCCTGAAAACCCAGTTCATGGGCCCGGAAGGCGTGGGTAACTCCTCACTGTCTAACATCGCCGGTGCAGCCTCCGAAGGCATGCTGGTGACGCTGCCTAAGCGTTACGATCAGGTTGCCGCTAACCAGCCAATCGTTGACGCGCTGAAGGGCAAAAAACTGGACCCAACCGGTCCGTTCGTCTGGACAACCTACGCCGCACTGCAGTCTCTGACCGCCGGTATGGAGCGTAGCAAAAGCGAAGAGCCGGAAGAGATCGTGAAAAACCTGAAAGGCGGCGCGGCAGTGCCAACCGTGATGGGCGATCTGAACTGGGACGAGAAGGGCGATTTGAAAGGCTTCGAGTTCGGCGTTTTCAAATGGCATGCTGATGGGTCTTCCACGGCGGTGAAGTAAACCCGTCTGCGGGCCAGGTGAACCTGGCCCCTGCGGCGAGACGATCATCCCCCGTAGGGGTCGGGCCTGCCCGGCCCTTTGTTGTATTCATCCTTCTGCCCTGCCTGTGCAGGAGGAATCGTAAGGTATTCAGGTATGTCCGAGCAGTTTCTCTATTTCCTGCAGCAAATGTTCAACGGCGTGACGTTGGGCAGCACCTATGCGCTGATCGCCATCGGTTACACCATGGTGTACGGCATCATCGGCATGATTAACTTTGCCCACGGCGAAGTCTATATGATCGGCAGCTACGTTTCGTTTATCGTCATCGCGGCATTGATGATGATGGGGATCGATGCCAGCTGGCTGCTGATCGGCTGTGGCTTTGTGGTGGCGGTGGTCATCGCCAGCTGCTACGGCTGGAGCATTGAGCGCGTGGCCTACAGGCCGGTACGTTCGTCGAAGCGTCTGATCGCGCTGATCTCCGCTATCGGGATGTCGATCTTCCTGCAGAACTACGTCAGCCTGACCCAGGGCTCGCGCGATCTTGCGCTGCCAAGCCTGGTCACCGGACAGTGGACGCTGGGGGAAAGCAACGGCTTTGCCGCCACCATTTCCACCATGCAGATGGTGATCTGGGCGGTGACCTTCCTCGCTATGCTGGCGCTGACGCTGTTTATTCGCTACTCCCGCATGGGCCGCGCCTGCCGCGCCTGTGCTGAAGATCTGAAAATGGCCAGCCTGCTGGGCATCAATACCGACCGCGTGATCTCGCTGACCTTTGTGATCGGCGCGGCGATGGCGGCGGTGGCCGGCGTGCTGCTGGGCCAGTTCTACGGCGTGATTAACCCGTACATCGGCTTCATGGCCGGGATGAAGGCCTTCACCGCTGCGGTACTGGGCGGCATCGGCAGCATCCCAGGCGCGATGCTGGGTGGACTGATCCTCGGTATTGCCGAGGCGCTGACCTCCGCCTATCTGAGCACCGAGTACAAAGACGTGGTGTCATTTGCGCTGCTGATCGTGGTGCTGCTGGTGATGCCAACCGGTATTCTGGGCCGTCCGGAGGTTGAGAAAGTATGAAAAAGCTTAACCTGCTGAATGCGCTTGTTTCCTCTCTGATGCTGCTGGTGCTGGCCGCGTTCTTTATGGGCCTGCGGTTGAACCTCGACGGCACGCACCTGGTGGTCAACAACGCCGGTGACGTGCGCTGGAACTGGATTGCCGTCGGCTGCGGCGTGGTCTTTATCTTCCAGATGCTGCGCCCGCTGGTGCAGAGCAGCCTGAAAAAAGTCTCCGGCCCTTCGCTGGTGCTGCCGGGGATTGATGGCTCTACGCCGAAGCAGAAGCTGTTCCTGCTGGCGCTGGTGGTTGCGGCGGCGGTCTGGCCGTTTATCGTTTCGCGCGGTACGGTGGATATCGCCACCCTGACGCTGATCTACGTGATGCTCGGACTGGGGCTGAACGTGGTGGTGGGGCTTTCCGGCCTGCTGGTGCTGGGCTACGGCGGCTTCTACGCCATCGGTGCCTATACCTTTGCCTTACTGAATCACTACTACGGGCTGGGCTTCTGGCAGTCGCTGCCGCTGGCGGGCATCGTCGCCGCCGGATTTGGTCTGCTGCTGGGCTTCCCGGTGCTGCGCCTGCGCGGTGACTACCTGGCGATTGTGACGCTTGGCTTCGGCGAGATCGTGCGTATTCTGCTGCTGAATAACACCGAACTGACCGGTGGCCCGAACGGCATCAGCCAGATCCCGAAACCGTCGTTCTTTGGCCTGGAGTTCAACCGCAGCGTGCGCGACGGCGGCTGGGACACCTTCCATAACTTCTTCGGCCTGAAGTACGACCCGAGCGATCGTATTATCTTCCTGTACATGGTTGCGCTGCTGCTGGTGGTCATCACCCTGTTCGTGATCAACCGCCTGCTGCGTATGCCGCTGGGCCGCGCCTGGGAAGCGCTGCGTGAAGACGAAATCGCCTGCCGCTCGCTGGGCCTCAGCCCGACGCGCATCAAGCTGACAGCCTTCACCATCAGCGCCGCGTTTGCCGGTTTCGCCGGCTGCCTGTTCGCCGCGCGCCAGGGCTTTGTCAGCCCGGAATCCTTCACCTTTGCCGAATCTGCCTTTGTACTGGCGATCGTGGTACTGGGCGGGATGGGATCGCAGTTTGCGGTGATCCTCGCGGCGGTGCTGCTGGTGGTTTCCCGTGAACTGATGCGCGACCTCAACGAGTACAGCATGCTGGTGCTCGGTGGATTAATGGTATTGATGATGATCTGGCGTCCGCAGGGGCTGTTGCCGATGAAGCGTCCGCACCTGAAGTTGAAAAATGCGGAAAAAGGAGAGCAGGCATGAGCCAGCCTTTGTTAACAGTCAATGGCCTGATGATGCGCTTTGGCGGCCTGCTGGCGGTCAACAACGTTGAACTGGAGCTGCGCCAGCAGGAAATCGTCTCGCTTATCGGCCCGAACGGGGCGGGTAAAACCACGGTATTCAACTGCCTGACCGGGTTCTACAAGCCGACCGGCGGCTCGATTATGCTGGGCGATAAACAGCTGGCCGGCCTGCCGGGGCAGCAGATCGCCCGTATGGGCGTGGTGCGAACCTTCCAGCACGTGCGCCTGTTCCGTGAAATGACGGTGATCGAGAACCTGCTGGTGGCACAGCATCAGCATCTGAAAAGCGGCGTCTTTTCCGGCCTGCTGAAGACCCCGGCCTTCCGTCGGGCGGAAAGCGATGCGCTGGATCGCGCAGCCACCTGGCTGAAGCGCGTGGGGCTGCTTGAGCTGGCCAACCGTCAGGCGGGGAACCTCGCCTACGGCCAGCAGCGCCGTCTGGAAATTGCCCGCTGCATGGTCACGCGCCCGGAAATTCTGATGCTGGATGAACCGGCGGCGGGGCTTAACCCGAAAGAAACTCACGAGCTGGATGAGCTGATCGCAGAACTGCGCGGCGAACATAAAGTCTCGGTACTGCTGATTGAACACGATATGAAACTGGTAATGGGTATTTCTGACCGTATTTATGTGGTGAACCAGGGCACGCCGCTGGCTAACGGTACGCCGGACGAGATCCGCAACAACCCGGACGTGATCCGCGCTTACCTCGGGGAGGCATAAGATGAGTCATCCCATGCTGTCTCTGAATAATATCAGTGCGCACTACGGCAAAATTCAGGCGCTGCACAACGTCAGCCTGCATATTAATCAGGGGGAAATTGTCACCCTGATTGGTGCTAACGGCGCAGGTAAAACCACCATTCTGGGCACCCTGTGCGGCGAACCGCGCGCCACCCAGGGCACCATCGTCTTCGACGGCAAGGATATTACCGACTGGCAGACCGCGCGCATTATGCGTGAGGCCATCGCCATCGTGCCGGAAGGCCGGCGGGTATTTTCCCGCATGACTGTGGAAGAAAACCTGGCGATGGGCGGTTTCTTTGCCGAGCGTCAGCAGTATCAGGATCGCATCAAGCGCGTTTACGAACTGTTCCCGCGCCTGTGGGAACGGCGTATCCAGCGTGCCGGGACCATGTCCGGCGGCGAGCAGCAGATGCTGGCGATTGGCCGTGCGCTGATGAGCCAGCCACGCCTGCTGCTGCTGGATGAACCGTCGCTGGGCCTGGCGCCGATTATCATTCAGCAGATTTTCGACACCATCGAACAGCTGCGCAAAGAGGGGATGACTATCTTCCTCGTTGAGCAGAATGCGAATCAGGCGCTGAAGCTGGCGGACCGCGGCTACGTGCTCGAAAACGGCCATGTGGTGCTCGAAGACACGGGTGATGCATTGTTAGCCAACGAGGCGGTCAGAAGCGCCTACCTCGGCGGATAAGTATTCAGGGCAGCCCACGCGGCTGCCCTTTTTTGTCCCGAACGTGCAGGCAACTGTGCATTAAATCTGTGATCGTCTTCTCTCTGTTGATTGCCAAAGTTGTTACATCCCTCTCACTTCTGCCGTCACGTTTTGAAATTCCCGTCATTCGCCCGTCACATTTCCGTCACATCACTATTATTAATCTGTCATTTAGCCGTGGCATGTTACTTGCCGACTCACACAGTGCGCGGAATCGCGCATCATTAAAACGGGCACAGGAAACCGATATGTCATCTACCGCATTCCGTCGTACCGCTCTCAGCATGGTGCTGGGACTGACCTTCAGCGGCAGCGCGCTGGCCGCTACCGAAATTCCGTTCTGGCACTCGATGGAAGGCGAGCTGGGCGTAGAGGTTGACTCACTGGCGAAGCGTTTTAACGAAACCCACCCCGATTACAAAATTGTGCCGACCTACAAAGGCAACTACGAACAGAGCCTGGCGGCGGGTATTGCTGCCGTGCGTACCGGTAAAGCACCTGCTGTTTTGCAGGTTTATGAAGTGGGCACGGCGACCATGATGGCGTCGAAAGCCATCGTTCCGGTCAACGAAGTGTTCAAAAAAGCCGGTATTGCGATGGATGCGAAGCAGTTCGTGCCTGCGGTTGCCGGTTACTACAGCGATTCGAAAGGCGAGCTGATCTCCCAGCCGTTTAACAGCTCCACGCCGGTGCTGTACTACAACAAAGACGCTTTCAAAAAAGCCGGTCTGAACCCGGACCAGCCGCCAAAAACCTGGCAGGAACTGGCGAAAGATACCGACGCGCTGCGTAAAGCGGGCATGTCCTGCGGCTACGCCAGCGGCTGGCAGGGCTGGATCCAGATTGAGAACTTCAGCGCCTGGCACGGCCTGCCGGTCGCCACCAAAAACAACGGCTTCGACGGTACCGATGCGGAGCTGGAGTTCAACAAGCCGGTGCAGGTGCGCCATATCCAGATGCTGTCCGATCTGAACAAGAAGGGTGATTTCACCTACTTCGGCCGCAAAGATGAATCCACCTCCAAGTTCTATAACGGCGACTGTGCCATCACCACCGCCTCTTCCGGCTCGCTGGCCGACATCCGCAAATACGCCAAGTTTAACTTCGGCGTGGGCATGATGCCTTACGATGAAACCGTGCCGAACGCGCCGCAGAACGCCATTATCGGCGGTGCCAGCCTGTGGGTGATGAAGGGCAAAGACGATGCGACCTACAAAGGCGTCGCCGAGTTTATGCAGTTCCTGGCCAAGCCGGAAATCGCTGCCGAATGGCACCAGAAAACCGGCTACCTGCCGATCACCACCGCGGCCTACGAGCTGACCAAACAGCAGGGCTTCTATGACAAGAACCCGGGGGCGGATATCGCGACTCGCCAGATGCTGAACAAAGACCCGCTGCCGTTCACCAAAGGCATGCGTCTGGGCAATATGCCGCAGATCCGTACCATCGTTGACGAAGAGCTGGAAGGCGTGTGGACCGGGAAGCAAACGCCGCAGGCCGCGCTGGATAAGGCCGTGAAGCGGGGTAACGAGCTGCTGCGTCGTTTCGAACAGCAGACTAAGTAACCGTTGCCGTTGCAGAGCGCCGTTCGCCTTCGGGCCGGGCGGCGCTTTGCCAGCAAAGGCACATCACCGATCTCTCCCGCGGGGGCGATCGGTGATGTGCCCGTTAACACCGACCCCGTTCCGCACGAGATAACCCACTATGGCTCAGCCCCGTCCCGTTTTCCGCAATCGCTTTTTGCCCTATCTGCTGCTGCTGCCGCAGCTGGTGATTACGGCGATTTTCTTTATCTGGCCAGCGGGCGAAGCGCTCTGGTACTCGCTGCAAAGCATCGACCCGTTCGGTATCTCCAGCACTTTTGTCGGCATGGAGAACTTCGAGCGGCTGTTCAGCGACGGTCTGTACCTGGAGTCATTCTGGACGACGATTAAATTCAGCGGGATGGTCACGTTCTTCGGCATGGGGCTGTCGCTGCTGCTGGCGGCGCTGGTGGACTATGTTATCCGCCTGAAAAAGACCTATCAGACGCTGCTGCTACTGCCCTACGCGGTAGCGCCGGTCGTTGCGGCGGTGCTGTGGATGTTTCTGTTTAACCCCGGGCTGGGGCTGTTCAGCCACCTGCTGAACCAGTGGGGCTACAACTGGAACTACGCGCAGAACAGCGGGCAGGCGATGTTCCTGATCGTGCTGGCCTCTATCTGGCAGCAGATGAGCTACAACTTCCTGTTTTTCTTCGCCGCGCTACAGTCGATTCCGAAGTCGCTGGTTGAGGCGGCGGCAATTGACGGGGCAGGCCCGGTACGGCGCTTCTTCGCGCTGTCGCTGCCGCTGATTACCCCGGTGAGCTTCTTCCTGCTGGTGGTGAACCTGGTGTATGCCTTCTTCGATACCTTCCCGGTGATCGATGCTGCCACCGGCGGTGGCCCGGTGCAGGCCACCACCACGCTGATTTATAAAATTTACCGCGAAGGCTTTGCCGGGCTGGATCTCTCTTCCTCTGCCGCCCAGTCGGTGGTGCTGATGCTGCTGGTGATTGTGCTGACGGTGATTCAGTTCCGCTTTGTTGAGCGTAAGGTGCGTTACCAATGATTGAAAATCGTCGCGGGCTGGATATTTTCAGCCATACCCTGCTGATCCTCGGCATCCTGACCATCCTGTTCCCGCTGTATGTGGCCTTTGTGGCCGCCACGCTGGATAACACCGCCGTTTATCAGGTGCCGATGACGCTGATCCCCGGCAGCCACCTGTGGGAGAACATCAGCAATATCTGGGTTCGGGGAGTGAACGGCAGCGGCCCGGCCTTCAGCCTGATGCTGATGAACAGCCTGTTTATGGCGCTGGCGATCACCATCGGCAAAATCAGCGTCTCGATCATTTCGGCGTTTGCGCTGGTGTGGTTCCGCTTTCCGCTGCGCGGTCTGTTTTTCTGGATGATCTTCATCACCCTGATGCTGCCGGTGGAAGTGCGTATTTTCCCGACGGTGCAGGTAATTGCCGATCTGAATATGCTCGACAGCTACAGCGGCCTGACGCTGCCGCTGATGGCCTCCGCGACCGCGACCTTCCTGTTCCGCCAGTTCTTTATGTCGATGCCGGACGAGCTGATGGAGGCGGCGCGCGTTGACGGTGCCAGCCCGATGCGCTTTTTCCGCGACATCGTTCTGCCGCTGTCAAAAACCAACCTGGCGGCGCTGTTTGTGATCACCTTTATCTACGGCTGGAACCAGTATTTATGGCCGCTGCTGATTGTGAACGATGCCTCGATGAGCACCGCCGTGGCGGGTATAAAAAGCATGATCTCCACCAGCGGTTCGCCAACGCAGTGGAATGAAGTGATGGCGGCAATGCTGTTAACCCTGATCCCGCCCGTGGTGATCGTTTTAGTCATGCAGCGTGCGTTCGTGCGCGGTCTGGTAGAGAGTGAGAAATAATCTATGGCTGGTGTAAGACTTCAGGCAGTAACCAAAACCTACGACGGAAAAATCCAGATCATCCAACCGCTGGACGTGACCGTGCAGGATGGCGAGTTTATGGTGATGGTCGGCCCTTCCGGCTGCGGGAAATCGACCCTGCTGCGGATGGTTGCCGGGCTGGAGCGGGTGACCAGCGGGGACATTTATATTGATTCCCGCCGCGTGACCGATGAAGAGCCGAAAGATCGCGGCATCGCGATGGTGTTCCAGAACTACGCACTGTATCCGCATATGAGCGTGGAAGAGAACATGGCCTGGGGCCTGAAAATTCGCGGCATGGGCAAAGAACAGATCCGGCAAAAGGTGCTGGAAGCGGCGCGCAGCCTGGAGCTGGAACCGCTGCTGAAGCGCCGCCCGCGTGAGCTTTCCGGCGGCCAGCGCCAGCGCGTGGCGATGGGGCGCGCTATCGTTCGCGAACCGGCGGTGTTCCTGTTTGACGAGCCGCTGTCGAACCTGGATGCCCGCCTGCGCGTGCAGATGCGTCTGGAGCTGCAGCAGCTGCATCGCCGCCTGCAAACCACCAGTCTGTACGTTACCCACGACCAGGTGGAAGCGATGACGCTGGCACAGCGGGTCATGGTGATGAACAAAGGCGTGCTGGAACAGCTGGGCACGCCAACCGAGATTTATGAACGCCCGGCGACGCGCTTCGTCGCCAGTTTTATCGGTGCACCCGCCATGAACCTGCTGGACGGGCAGTTCAGCGCCGACGGGTCACGCTTCAGCCTGGACGAGCGTTTTGCCTTGCCGATTGCTGCGCCTTCGGCGGGCAAGGCCGGTCAGGCGTTGACGCTGGGTATTCGCCCGGAGCATATTGAGCTGTCTTCTGCCGAAGCCGGCGGTATTCCGCTGGTGGTGGAGACGCTGGAAATGCTGGGAGCAGACAACCTGGCACACGGCAAATGGGGCCAGCATAAGCTGGTCGTGCGGCTGCCGCATTCGCTGCGCCCGGCCGCAGGCAGCACGCTGTGGCTGCATCTGCCGCCGTCGTCGCTGCACTTCTTTGACCACAATGGACAACGTACTGAATGATTAATCGTGCCTGGCCCTATCCGCCGATTGTCGCCCACCGCGGCGGCGGCAAACTGGCTCCGGAAAATACCCTGGCCGCTATCGATCTTGGCGCGCAGCTGGGCCATCTGATGATTGAGTTTGATGCCAAGCTGTCTCAGGACGGCGAAATTTTCCTGCTGCACGACGACACGCTCGACCGCACCAGCAACGGCTGGGGCGTGGCCGGGCAGCTGCCGTGGGATAAGCTGGTCCAGCTGGATGCCGGGAGCTGGTTTGGTAAAACCTTCGACGGCGAGCGCCTGCCGCTGCTGGCGCAGGTGGCGGACCGCTGCCGCCAGCACCGGCTGATGGCCAATATCGAAATCAAGCCAACCACCGGCCTTGAGGTGGAAACCGGTCGTGTAGTGGCGCTGGCCGCGCGCGATCTGTGGCAGGACCAGGTGGCGCCGCTGCTCTCCTCGTTCTCTTACGAGGCGCTGGAAGCGGCGCAGAAAGCCGCACCGGAGCTGCCGCGCGGCCTGCTGCTGCATGAGTGGGATGATAACTGGCGGCAGATGACCGATGCGCTGGGATGCCTCTCCATCCATCTAAACCACAAACTGCTGGATGAACGGCGCACCGCCGAGCTGAAGCAGGCCGGGCTGCGGATTCTGGTGTATACGGTTAACGAGCCGGAGCGCGCGCATCAGCTGCTGCAGTGGGGCGTGGATGCCATCTGTACCGACCGCATTGACGTTATCGGGCCGGATTTCCGCTGAGAATAAAGCGGGCGACCGCTGAGGGTCGCCCGTACTGTCGTGCTGAGGTTGCCCGCCCGTTAAGGCTGGTTCGTCGGCAGGGTGTTGTTGCTGTGGCCCGGCTGATTGTTCAGCGTGCGCTGGGAGGCGCTGTCGCGCTGCTCCTGGACTTTACGCTGTAAATCCTGCTGCTGCCGCTGCTGATCCTGCTGAAGTTTCAGCTTCTGCTGAGACTGCTGGGTCTGCATCTGCTGCTGCATGCGCTGGGTGCTGGGGTTGTAGCCCGGCTGGTTGGGGTTATTGCCGTTATTTAACATATTCGCCATACCGCTCAGCGGCAGCAGGGCGACAAGCATCACTAACACTTTCGTTTTCATTGTGATTCCTCCGTGTTACTTCCCTCATTTTACGTCAGACGCAACGCTCTGAGGCCAGGAGTGCTCCTGATTTCGCACAAAGTTCGCAAAGTAGCCATTTTTGTCCATATTTATCAATGGCAAACATAACGTAAATAAACTTAAAGGATGTAACAATGATGACACAAGCTAAGAGGCGTCGGCTGTCGTGGTCGCTGTTGGCCGGGCTGCTGGTCTGGCAGGGTGCGGGTGCTGCCCCCAGCGACACGCCGACGGCACAGCCCGCACCGGCAGCGGCACCGGTTTCCTACGGGGTAGGCGCGGATACTTTCCATCCGGTGAAAGCGGCGCACGGCATGGTGGCATCGGTAGACGCTACGGCCACGGCGGTCGGCGTGAAGATCCTCGAACAGGGCGGTAACGCGGTGGATGCGGCGGTGGCCGTTGGCTATGCGCTCGCCGTGACGCATCCGCAGGCGGGTAATCTGGGCGGCGGCGGTTTTATGCTGCTGCGAACCGCTGCCGGCAATACCACCTCGATTGATTTCCGTGAAATGGCACCGGTTCGCGCCAGCCGCGATATGTTCCTGGATGCACAGGGAAATGCCGACAGTAAAAAATCGCTGACCTCCCATCTGGCATCCGGCGTTCCCGGCACGGTCGCGGGCTTCTCTCTGGCGAATCAAAAGTACGGCACGCTGCCGCTCAGCACGCTGATCCAGCCCGCGCTGGAGCTGGCGCGCAAGGGGATTGTGGTTAACGAATCGCTGGCCGACGACCTTAGCGTCTACGGCAAAGAGGTGCTGCTCAGCCACCCGAGCAGCAAGGCCATCTTCTTTAAGGCCGACGGCACGCCGTGGCAGCAAGGTGAAAAGCTGGTGCAGCGTAATCTGGCGAACAGCCTGGAGCTGATTTCCCGCCAGGGGCCGGATGCGTTTTATAAGGGGAAAATCGCCGACCAAATCGCCGCGGAAATGGAACAGCACGGCGGGCTGATCGGCAAAACGGACCTGGCCAACTACCGCGCCATCGAGCGCAAGCCGGTCAGCGGCAGCTATCGCGGCTATGAAGTCTATTCCATGCCGCCGCCGTCCTCCGGCGGTATCCACATCGTGCAGATCCTCAATATCCTGGAAAACTTTGACCTGGCGAAGATGGGCTTCGGCAGCGCGGATGCTATCCAGGTGATGGCGGAAGCGGAAAAATACGCCTACGCCGACCGCTCGGAATACCTCGGCGATCCGGAGTTTGTTAAGGTGCCCGGTGCGGCGCTGACCAGCAAAGCGTATGCGAAAACCCTGGCGCAGCAGATCGACCTGGCGAAGGCGCGCCCGTCGTCGGAGATCAAGCCCGGCAAGCTGGCCCCGTATGAAAGCGATCAGACCACGCACTTCTCGGTGGTGGATAAAGACGGCAATGCGGTAGCGGTGACCTATACGTTGAATACCAACTTCGGCAGCGGCATCGTGGCCAGCGACAGCGGCATTCTGCTCAATAACGAGATGGATGACTTTTCCGCCAAGCCCGGCACGCCAAATGTGTATGGTCTGGTCGGCGGTGAGGCCAATGCGGTACAGCCGTACAAGCGCCCGCTCTCCTCCATGTCGCCGACCATCGTGGCGAAAGACGGCAAGACCTGGCTGGTCACCGGCAGCCCGGGCGGTAGCCGCATTATTACCACCGTGCTGCAAATGGTGGTTAACAGCATCGACTTTGGCATGAACGTGGCGGAAGCCACCAACGCACCGCGCTTCCACCATCAGTGGCTGCCGGATCAGCTGCGGGTGGAGAAGGGCTTCAGCCCGGATACGCTGAAGCTGCTGGGTGAGAAGGGCCAGCAGGTGAAGGTGATGCCGGCGATGGGCAGCACTCAGAGCATTATGCTGGGGCCGGACGGTATGCGCTATGGCGCTTCGGATCCGCGGACGATTGATGATTTAACGGCAGGATACTGACAGCAGCAGGGTCGGCGCTAACCGCCGGGCCCTGTTTCTTTACTGGGTGCTCACGCCCATTCCCATCAGCTTAAGCAGCTGCTGTGCCTGCTGTACCGCCTCCTGACGATGGACCACGCCAAGCTTCTGATACAGATTGCGGATATGGGTTTTGATGGTGGTGGCCGCCACGTCCAGCTCGCCCGCGATGCGCTCGTTGCTGTAGCCGGAATAAATCAGGCCCAGTACCTGCCACTCGCGCTGGGTCAGCGGGCTGGTGCGGATCAGCTCCGGTACCTGCGGATGGGTCAGCAGGCGGGTAACAAAGCTTTCGTCAAAGTGTGCGAACTTGTGGCGATGATGCTGATTAATATCGCGCAGGATACGCTGAGCGCGCCGCTGTTCCATTTCCGGCAGCGTGTTGAGCTGCAACAGCTGGCGGAGCTGCTGAGCCATCGGCTCGCCTTCAATCACAAAATGACTGATAAAGCCGGTACGGTTGGCCAGCGTCAGCGCTTCAATCAGCGCCTGCTGGGCTTCGGCTTTACGGCCTTCCCGCCAGTACAGCGCGTTGCTGAGCAGCAGGTTACGGTTTAAGTCGCTGGTCAGCAGCAGGCGGCGTGCATTGTCATTCAGTTCGTCCAGTACCACTTCCGCCTGGCTGAACTGACCGAGCAGGATCTGGGCGCGGGCGATATTGCGCCACTGCCCCTGTAAGAAGTGATTATCGGCATCCGCCGGTTTCAGGGTCAGACCCAACCAGCCGGTGGCCGTGGTGACGTCGTGGGTCATCTGCCAGTAAATTACCCGCGCCTCGTCGGCGTTGGTTACCCAGTCGCTGTGGTAGTGGCCGTTGCTGAGCAGATTCTCACAGCGGTTCAGATAGCGACGGGCGTTATCCAGATCGCCGCGCGCCAGCGCGCATTTCGCCAGTACCGTCAGGCACTGAAGCTGCTGCTGCGGGTGGAAATTTTCCAGCACTTTTAGCCCGGCGCGGGCGGCGTTTTCGGCGTCGTCCAGATGTGCCCACGAGAGCAACAGCTGCGCACGCAGGCGCAGCAGGAACTCATGCATTGGCAGCTGCTCCAGCCCTTCTTCCGCAATCAGACGGAATGCCTGCTCCTGCGTGTCCCAGGCCGTTTGCAGATAACCCTGCGCAATCAGGATTTCGCTCTGCTGCAGCAGCGCCCACAGCGCGTAGTGGCAGACGTTCTCCTGCCGCGCCATCTGTGCGGTTTGCTGCATCATCATCAGTGCCATAGCCAGCTCGCCCCGGCAGTGCAGCACTTCTCCGCGCACCGAGGTGGCGACGATACGGCTGAAGGCGCAGCTCAGCGGCAGGGTATCCAGCGCCAGCAGCGCCAGCCGGTCGGCTTCATCCGGTCGCCCGGCGTTGATCGCCACCTGGGCGCGCAGGGCGTTAAATTCCGCGCTGAGCAGCGCATCGACCACCACCTGCTCCCGCGCCATTTCCTGTTCGGCCCGCGCCAGCAGGCGGTCAACTTCGTTGTAGCGGTGCTGGCTCTGCGCCAGCCACGCCTGCAGCAGGATCAGCCGGGGATTTTCAACCAGCTGCTTCCAGGGCAGCGCCTGTAGGCCTTTTTCCAGCAGCGTCAGTTCGCTGTGGTTAAACAGGGTCCACGCGTGGCGCAGCAGAATATCGCGCAGCAGAGGGATATCTTCCGCTTCCAGCGCGTGATGGATCGCCTCACCGGCATAGCCCTGGGCCATCCAGCCCTCGGCGGCGGCGCGGTGAATGGCGTGCAGCTCGCTGCCGAGCTCCCACTGGCAGCGCTGGCGCAGGAAGGAGGCAAACAGCGGATGGAAGTTGAACCACTCGCCGCGCTCGTCCATGCGCTGAATAAACAGCCCCTGACGTTCGGTTTCTTCCAGCCGCCGCTGGCCGCACTCTTCGCGGGTCAGGCGGGCAATCAGCCCGTCGTTCATCGAGCGCAGCACCGAGCTGCGCAGCAGGAAGTTACGCGTGGCATCGTCCACACAGTCCAGCACCTCATCCACCAGATAATCCGCCAGATGGCTGGCGTTGATCCCGGCCA
The DNA here is from genome assembly GCF_037450285.1 of Erwinia sp. SLM-02. Classification (NCBI taxonomy): domain Bacteria; kingdom Pseudomonadati; phylum Pseudomonadota; class Gammaproteobacteria; order Enterobacterales; family Erwiniaceae; genus Erwinia; species Erwinia sp. SLM-02. The sequence continues at coordinate 361,680 of NZ_JAQISN010000004.1, forward strand.
GGCGCTGGGCAGACTGATGGGTTGGCGTATTGGACTGGCGGGCGGAAAGGGCGATCAGCTGTAGCGCGGTGGCCCATCCGGCCACTTCATCACACAGCCGCTGCGATTCCTGTTCGGCGATCGGCTGCTGCAGGCGACCGGCGAAAAAGGCGCGGGTTTCTTCATGGGTGAAGGCCAGCGACTGGCTGTTGATTTCCAGCAGCTGCTCGCGCACGCGCAGATTGGCAATACCTAAAGACGGCAGATTGCGGGAGAGGATCACCAGCGTCAGGTTTTCCGGCTGATGGCGCAGGAAAAAGCGCATTGCCTGATGAATCACGTCATTGGTCAGCTGGTGGTAATCATCAATTACGATGGTCAGCGGCGACTGCCATTCGGCCAGCTCGATAAACAGCTGTGAGAACAGGGCATTCAGCGAGGCATACTGCCTTTTTGACGCCAGAGCCTCACTGCGGACGCAGTGGCCGCCGGTCGCCTGTTGAATGGCCGCCATAAAATAGTTGGCGAAGCGTTCGGGATAGTTGTCGCTTTCATCCAGCGAGTACCAGCCCAGATCGCTTTTTCCTGCTGCCCACTGGGCCATCAGTGTCGTTTTACCATAGCCTGCCGGGCTGGTGACCAGCACCAGACGGTAAAGATGGGTGTTGGCCAGCCTGGCGATCAGGCGATCGCGTACCAGCGTATTCTCTAACCTTAGCGGTCTGCTTAGTTTTGAGGGTATCAGCATGGCGAACACTTCACTGTGTGATGGCGAAAGAAGAAATAAAATGAATTATTTCGCAGCGTGTAATTAAAATACCTTCGACCAGGATGACTCGTATTGCAAGATGCAGTGCAAATGGAGATTCTGTAAGTTGCACTGCATCACATTTCCTTATGATTTTTTACATCGTGCCACACTGGCGCGATTAATGAATTGACGCATACTTAATTAAATCGCATTACTTTTAACTCACCCCGCCTACCTCTTTTTTAGCCGTGCAGTGCGCGCTGCCGATTGATTGTGCGTTTCATCCGGGCTGCCGGTCCGGCGAGCTGTACCCTCTGATTGTCATTCTTGTTTTTTATTTGCTCATCGCATTATGCGATGAGCTTTTTTTCGTATTGGCGTCTTAACTGTAAGGTGCTGGCGATCACATTTTCACCTACGCCCCACGACTCCTCCCTGGTAAAAATTGCCCGGGGATGATGCTCTGTCATCCGGCGTCGTTAGCATGTGCGCATTGGTCTGGCACAGTATTTCGGGTCATGACGGCAGTTCGTCAATTTGAAACCATTTTGTGAGGGAAGTTATGTCGCAACAGCAATTCAATAAAGCACGTTTTGACGCGGCTCTGACGCGTCAGTGGCAGCACCTGGGCTATACCTCCGCCGCTGAGATGACCCCACACCAGTGGTGGCAGGCGATTAGCGGCGCGCTGGCCGAACTGCTGGCGGCGCAGCCGGTAGCACAGGTGGAAAAAAATCAGCGGCACGTTAACTATATCTCGATGGAATTTCTGATTGGGCGACTGACCGGCAACAATCTGCTGAATCTCGGCTGGTATGACGAGGTGAAAGCCGCGCTGGCGGCGCATCAGTGCGACCTGAGTGAACTGCTGGAAGAGGAAGTCGACCCCGCGCTGGGCAACGGCGGCCTCGGACGTCTGGCGGCCTGCTATCTCGACTCAATGGCGACGGTGGGGCAGTCGGCAACCGGCTATGGCCTTAACTATCAGTATGGCCTGTTCCGTCAGTCGTTTGCCGATGGCCAGCAGAAAGAAGCCCCGGACGACTGGCACCGTGAGAGCTATCCGTGGTTTCGCCATAATGCCGCGCTGGATGTGAATGTCGGCATCGGCGGTAAGGTGGTGAAGAACGGCGCAGGCGGTTTCAGCTGGCAGCCCGCCTTCACCCTGCGCGGCGAGGCGTGGGATCTGCCGGTAACCGGCTACCGAAACGGCTTGGTGCAGCCGCTGCGCCTGTGGCAGGCGACGCACGCCCACCCGTTCGATCTGACGCTGTTTAACGACGGCAAATTCCTTAAGGCCGAGCAGCAGGGCATTGATGCCGCGAAGCTGACCAAAGTGCTTTATCCAAATGATAACCATCAGGAAGGCAAGCGCCTGCGCCTGATGCAGCAGTACTTCCAGTGCGCCTGCTCGGTGGCTGACATTCTGCGCCGCCATCACCTGGCCGGCCGCAAGCTGCACGAGCTGCCGGACTTCGAAGTCATCCAGCTCAACGATACCCATCCAACCATTGCGATCCCGGAAATGCTGCGGGTGCTGATCGATGACCACCAGCTGGGCTGGGATGATGCCTGGGCAATCGTCAGCAAAACCTTTGCCTACACCAACCACACCCTGATGCCGGAAGCGCTGGAGCGCTGGGACGAGCGATTAATCCGCAGCCTGCTGCCGCGCCACTTTACGCTGATCAAAGAGATCGATCGCCGCTTTAAAAAGCAGGTGGAGAAGCAGTGGCCGGGGGATGAAAAAGTCTGGGCGAAGCTGGCTATCGTTCATGACAAACAGGTGCGGATGGCGAACCTGTGCGTGGTCAGCGGCTTTGCCGTTAACGGCGTGGCGGCGCTGCACTCCGATCTGGTCGTCAAGGATCTGTTCCCCGAGTATCACCAGCTGTGGCCGGAGAAATTCCATAACGTTACCAACGGCATTACGCCGCGCCGCTGGCTGAAGCAGTGTAACCCGGCGCTGTCCGCGCTGATCGACGAGACGCTGAAGGAAGAGTGGGCCGACAATCTGGATGCCCTGCGCGGGCTTGAGAAGTACGCCGATGACAAGGCCTTCCGCCAGCGCTATCGCCAGATCAAGCACGATAACAAAGTACGCCTGGCGGCGTACATTAAGCAGCGCACCGGCATTGTGGTCAGTCCGGACGCGCTGTTTGACGTGCAGATCAAGCGCCTGCATGAGTACAAGCGCCAGCATCTGGGGCTGATGCATATCCTCTCCTGCTATAAGCGGCTGCGCGAGAACCCGAAGCAGGACTGGGTGCCGAGGGTCTTCCTGTTTGGTGCCAAAGCCGCACCGGGTTACTATCTGGCGAAAAATATTATCTTCGCTATCAACAAGGTGGCGGAGAAGATCAATAACGATCCGCTGATCGGCGACAGGCTGAAAGTGGTGTTTATCCCCGACTACCGCATCACGGCGGCGGAGCTGATGATCCCGGCGGCGGATCTCTCCGAGCAGATCTCCACGGCGGGCTATGAAGCCTCCGGCACCGGCAACATGAAGCTGGCGCTGAACGGGGCGCTGACCGTCGGCACCATGGACGGCGCTAACGTTGAGATTGCCGAGCAGGTCGGGGAAGAGAACATCTTTATCTTCGGCAATCGCGTGGATGACGTGAAAGCGCTGAAGGCCGGGGGCTACGATCCGCTGAAGCTGCGCAAAAAAGACAAGCATCTGGACAGCCTGTTGAAAGAGCTGGAAAACGGTTTCTTCAGCGGCGGCGATAAACACGCCTTCGATATGATGCTGCACAGCCTGACGAAGGGCGGCGACCCGTGGCTGGTACTGGCGGACTTTGCCAGCTACTGCGAGGCGCAGCTGCGGGTAGAAGCGCTGTACCGTGACCAGGAGGCCTGGAGCCGGGCGGCCGTTCTCAATACCGCGCGGACCGGGATGTTCAGCTCCGACCGCTCAATTCGTGACTATCAGCAACGCATCTGGCAGGCAAAACGCTAAGGACGGCCTATGGATAATCAGCAATTTGAACAGGCCGCCGCCGCTGCGGGTATCGCGGCGGAGTACATCAACGCCAGGGGCGAGCCGGAAGTCATTCCGCTGGCGACGCGGCAAAAACTGCTGGCGGCGATGCACGAGGTGCCAAAAGCCGAACGCGTGCCGCTGCCGCCGTGCAAAGTGCTGCTCAACAGGCGTGAGCAGCGGTTAAGCATTGGCGGCAGCGGCGAGTACCAGTGGCATCTGCACACCGAAAAGGGCAAAGAGTTTCACGGGCAGGTCTCGGCGGGGGCGACGCTGTTGCTGCCGCCCCGCCTGCCGAACGGCTACCATCAACTGCTGCTCAGCCAGGGAAAAAAGCAGTGGCTGTGCCGGGTGATTATCGCGCCGAAGCGTTGTTATGAACCTGCTGCCCTGAAGCAGGGCGAGAAGCTGTGGGGATCCTGCGTGCAGCTTTATACCCTGCGCTCTGAGCAGAACTGGGGGATGGGGGATTTCGGCGATCTGAAGCGGATGGTCGGCGAAGTGGCGCAGCGCGGCGGGGCATTTATCGGCCTGAACCCCGTTCATGCCCTGTATCCGGCCGCGCCGGAAAATGCCAGCCCGTACAGCCCGTCATCGCGCCGCTGGCTCAATGTGATGTACATCGACGTGGGCGCCGTGGAAGATTTCCAGCAGAGCGAAGAGGCGCAGCGCTGGTGGCAGCTGAGTGAGACGCAGGCCACGCTGGCCGCGGTGCGTGAGGCCGACTGGGTGGACTATGGCCCGGTGGGTGCACTAAAAATTCAGGGGCTGCGCTACGCGTGGCAGCACTTCAGCAGCCGGCTGCCCGACGACAGAATGCGGCTGGAGTTTGAGCAGTTTATTACCTGCGGCGGGGAAAGCCTGTTTAACCAGGCGGCCTACGATGCCCTTCACGCTTATATGCTGAAAGAGGATGCCAGCCGCTGGGGCTGGCCGGTGTGGCCGGAGGCCTGGCAGCACGGCGACAGCGATGCGGTGCAGCAGTTCTGCCGGCGCCACGAGGATGAGGTGCGCTTCTGGCTGTGGCTGCAGTGGCTGGCGCACCGTCAGTTTGATGAATGCTGGCAGTTCAGCCAGCAGCAGGGCATGCCCATCGGGCTTTATCGCGACCTCGCCGTTGGCGTCGCCGAAGGCGGCTCGGAAACCTGGTGCGATCGCGAGCTGTACTGCCTGAAGGCATCTGTGGGTGCACCGCCGGATATTCTCGGGCCGCTGGGGCAGAACTGGGGACTGCCGCCGATGGATCCGCACGTGATGGCGGCGCGCGGCTATCAGCCCTTTATCGATCTGCTGCGGGCCAATATGGCCAGCTGCGGGGCGCTGCGTATCGATCACGTGATGTCGCTGCTGCGCCTGTGGTGGATCCCCTATGGCGAGACGGCCAACTTCGGCGCCTACGTTTACTACCCGGTTGACGATCTGATGGCGATCCTCGCGCTGGAAAGCGAGCGCCATCAGTGCATGGTAATCGGCGAGGATCTGGGCACCGTTCCGGCGGAAATCGTCGGTAAGCTGCGCGACAGCGGGATCTACTCGTGGAAGGTGCTGTACTTCGAGCAGCAGGATAAGGATACCTGGCGGCCACCGGCCGACTGGCCGCGGCAGTCGATGGCCAGCGCCACCACGCACGATCTGCCGACCCTGCGCGGATTCTGGAACGTCGGGGATTTAACGCTGGGGGAAACGCTGGGCCTGTATCCGGATAAAGTGGTGCTGAGCGGGCTGTTTGCCGATCGCGCGAAGCAAAAACAGGCGCTGCTGGACGCGCTTCACCGGTTCGGCTGTGTGCCAAAACGTTATGCAAAACGGGCGGATAAACGTGACATGGACGCCACGCTGAATCGCGGGATGCAGCGCTATATTGCCGACAGCAACAGCGCGCTGCTGGGTTTACAGCCGGAGGACTGGCTGGATATGGCGAAGCCGGTCAACGTGCCCGGCACCACCGATCAGTACCCCAACTGGCGCAGAAAACTCAGTGCCAGCCTGGAGGCGATGTTTGCTGATGAGGGGATCAACCGGCTGATCGGCGATCTCGATCGCCGCCGCAGGGCGGGGAAAACCGCCTGAATCGCCGCCTCTGCCGCTCAGCGTGGCAGAGGCGGCCACGGATTACTCTTTAAAGGCTTTAAAAATCACCGAGGCATTCACGCCGCCGAAACCAAATCCATTCACCAGCGCGGTGTGGATCGGCATCGGGCGGGCGGTATTCTGCACCACGTTCAGTGCCTGCGCGGCGTCATCCAGCCGCTCGATATTCAGCGACGGTGGCGCTATCTGCTGGCGTATCGCCATCAGGGAGAAGATCGAGCCGACGGCCCCGGCGGCACCCAGCAGGTGCCCGGTTGCCGATTTGGTGGACGATATTGCGGTTTTCGCGCCTTTTCCCAGCACGCTCAGCAGGGCGTTAATCTCCGCCAGATCGCCGACCGGCGTGGAGGTGGAGTGGGCGTTAACATAGTCGAGATCCTCCCCCGTCAGTTTCGCCTGCGCGAGGGCCAGCTGCATCGATCTGGCCGCACCTTCACCATCCTCCGGCCCGGCGGTAATGTGATAAGCATCCGAGGTGGTGCCGTAGCCCACCACCTCGCCAAGAATGGTGGCGCCGCGCTGGCGGGCGTGTTCCAGCTCTTCCAGCACCAGCATGCCAGCGCCTTCACCCATCACGAAGCCATCCCGCCCGGAATCAAACGGTCGGGATGCCAGCTCCGGCCGATCGTTCCAGGCGGTGGAAAGCGCGCGTGCGGCCTGGAAACCGCCCAGCGAAACCGGGTTAATGCAGGATTCGCTGCCGCCGACCACGGCGATATCGGCTTCGCCGCAGCGAATGGCGCGCAGGCCATCGCCTATGCTCTGAATGCTGGCGGCACAGGCGGAAACCGGCGTACCCAGCATGCCTTTGAAGCCGTATTTTATCGCCACCTGCGACGCGGCAAGGTTGGCAATAAACGAAGGGATGGTGAAGGGCGAAAGGCGACGACTGCCTTTTTCCGCCACGGTTTTGACCGCGTTGCCGATGGCGTGGAAGCCGCCGATGCCGGTAGCGATAATGGTGGCCACCCGCAGTTTTGCGGCTTCGCTAAGGTTACGCAGGCCGGCCTGATTCACCGCCTCTTCGGCAGCGGCCAGTGCCAGATGAATGAAGCGGTCGGATTTGCGCTGCTCTTTCTGTGGGATCAGGGCATCAATGTCGAAGCCGTGTTCAGGATCCTGATTAACGTCAGGTACCTGTCCACCCACGCGGATGGTGGTGTCACCGTAGGCGTCGGCAGGGAGCGCAGAAATGCCGGACTTACCGGCAATCAGCCGCTGCCAGCTACCGCTTACACCATTTCCCAGTGGGCCTGTCAGTCCCATTCCGGTAATAACCACTCTTATATTATTCATAGACAATGCTGTCACCCGGGTTAAGAAAGGAAATTTCAGTGTACACGTGTAAGCTGAAAGATCCAGCGCTAATCCCACGTTAAGCTCTTTGTGTATAACGAAGTTTTTTTGAGCGAAAATTGATAGGGATGGAAAGCGGAACGCATAAAAAAGGCGGCCACAAGGGCCGCCCGGAAAGCGATGATGTGCGTCAGTCGATCAGTAGAACGAGTGCTCGCCGCGCTGGTGCTCGGTCAGGTCGCGCACGCCTTTCAGCTCAGGGAAGGCCTGCAGCATCTCTTTTTCAATGCCTTCTTTCAGCGTGACGTCGACCATTGAACAGCCGTTACAGCCGCCGCCAAACTGCAGGATGGCGAAGCCTTCATCGGTGATTTCCATCAGCGATACTTTACCGCCGTGGCTGGCCAGCTGCGGGTTAATCTGCGCCTGTAACAGATATTCGACGCGCTCAACCAGAGGCGCATCCTCGTTCACTTTACGCATTTTGGCGTTAGGTGCTTTCAGCGTCAGCTGTGATCCAAGATTATCGGTGACGAAGTCGATCTCGGCGTCTTCCAGGTACGGTGCGCTAAGCTCGTCAACAAATGCCGACAGTTTCTCGAACTTGAGTTCAGTGTCGGTTGCTTCTACTGCATCGGGCGGGCAGTAGGAGACGCCGCACTCGGCGGTGGGCGTACCCGGGTTAATAACGAATACGCGAATCTGGGTGCCATCTTCCTGCTTTGACAGCAGTTTTGCAAAGTGCTCTTGTGCAGAGTCAGTAATAACGATCATGGCGATTGCTCAATAGTTAACAAAATTCATTGGTTATAATACGCCCATCTCCGACCTGCTACAAGGTTCGGCACAGGCACCATATCTGTACGCTGGCGGCCCCGGCGGCCAGCAGCATACGGCTGATTTCGGCAACGGTGCTGCCGGTGGTGACCACATCATCCAGCAGGGCCACATGACGGCCACGCACATCCGCGGTTACCCGAAATGCACCGCGAAGGTTGCGGCGGCGGGCCAGCGCGTTCAGGCGGTGCTGAATTTTCCCTTTGCGGATACGAAGCAGACCGCGGCGGTCATAGCGGCAGCGCGTCCAGTGTGCGAGCTTCTGCGCCATATCCTCTAACTGATTATAGCCGCGATGCCAGGCCCTGCGGGAATGCAGCGGCACGCACAGTAACAAATCAGGTCGCGGCAGGGCGCGGCTACGATGTTCCTGTAACCACCTTAGCAAAATCAGCCGGGCCAGCATCACCGCCTGTGCGGTGGCGCGATAAAATTTCAGCCGGTTCACCAGGGTTTTTAGCGGGGGCTGCCACGGCGTGACGGAAAGCAGATGTTGCCAGAGCGGCGGACGCAGCAGGCAGCGCCCGCAGGGACGGGATGAATGACCGCTGGCCAGCCCGCAGCGCGGGCAGGCTGGATTTTGCTGCATGAGCTGGCGCAGGCAGAGGCTGCACACGCCGTGGCATGCCAGGCTGAGCGGCATCTGGCATAGCCAACAGGCGGCTGGGATTGGTAGCATGATCGCCTCAATGACGTAAAAACAGGACCATAACCTATGAAGCCGCTTTACTGGGAGACTTCTGGCCAGGGCGATCGCCATCTTGTGCTGCTGCACGGATGGGGGCTGAATGCCAGCGTGTGGCATTGCATCCGCGATCGACTCAGCGCGCATTTTTGCCTGCACCTTGTCGATCTGCCGGGCTACGGCCGCAGCCAGGGATTTCCGGCCATGTCGCTGGACGAGATGGTGGCATCGCTACTGCCACAGGCCCCCGAGAAGGCGGTCTGGCTCGGCTGGTCGCTGGGCGGGCTGATTGCCAGCAGGCTGGCGCTGCAGCATCCCGACCGGGTAGATGCGTTGATTACCGTGGCATCTTCACCGCGCTTTAGCGCAGCGGAGGCGTGGCCGGGCATTCGGCCGGAGACGCTGAGCGGCTTCCAGCAGCAGCTGAGTGAGAATTTCCAGCGCACCGTCGAGCGTTTTCTTGCGCTGCAAACGCTGGGTACGGAAAGCGCCCGCCAGGATGCCCGCACGCTAAAAAGCGTGGTGCTGGATCACCCCATGCCGTCGGTTGAGGTACTGAATGCGGGGCTGGAGATCCTCAGAGAGGTTGATTTGAGAACGGACCTGATTTCACTGAATCTGCCGATGCTGCGCCTGTACGGTGCCCTTGATGGCCTGGTGCCTCGTAAGGTTGCCGCACTGCTGGATGCGCTGTGGCCGGCCAGCGCCAGCCTGATAATGGAAAAAGCCGCGCACGCGCCGTTTATCTCGCACCCGGACGCGTTCTGTGAACATATCATTGAATTTACGAAATAATACCGTCGATTATCCGGCCGTGTTTCGTGGGGGCTGACGGGATCGCGTATCGGCAGGGATTATCGGGCTGCGAAGGGTGAAGAAGTGCCGACGGCGACAGAAAAAATGCCACTTTTTGCACCTAATATCGTTGCTTCTGCGGTTGGTTTGTCTGTCAGATCCGGTTAATAATGAAGTCGGCAGCGTGGTTCGACTTACGCTGCCGGAACAACCGGATACAGATAGCCTATGGAGAGGACAACTCATGAAAAAAATTATTTCAGTTACTGCCTTACTGTTTACCGCGACCCTGGCGTTTAACGCTTCAGCGGCCAAAGAAATCAGCCGTCAGCAGGTTCAGGATATGAATCTGGATAAGATTGGCGTGATTACCACAACCGGTACCAATGCGCCCATGGACGCCAAAGCCGATCTGTCTGCCAAGGCGGATAAACTGGGCGGCCGTTACTACGTGATTATCGCAGCAGAAGAGCGCGGCCGTACGCTGGCAGAAGCGGAAGTGTATAAATAAGCGGAACTGAGGCGGATCATTCCGCCTGCAGCCAGTAATAGTCCCACGGGGCCAGATTAAGCGGTCCCGCTTTGTTCACCGCTTCCCCGCTTATCACATCGCGATATCTCTTCTCTTCCGGTAGCGAATAGCTCACCGCCTTTTCACTCAGGTTGTAGATGCACAGCAGGGTATCGCCAGCATTTGGCGCTTCGCGCATCATCACCAGCAGGGTGTTTTCGCTTTCCAGGATCCTCAGCGCATTATCGGGATGGAAGGCGGGCTGCCGCTGACGTATCTGAATGAGTTCACGCATTGCCTTAAACACCTGAGAACGCAGCGTAGTGGGATCTGCCAGCAGCGATTCAATCGCCTCAAGGGGGTATTTCTCGCGGTTAATCGCCCGGTTATATCCCGCCCGTCTGACGCCATCGACATCGTTGCGCGAACCCAGCAGGCTTTGTACATAAACGGCTGGCACGCCGGGAAACGCCAGCAGCAGCGCATGCGCCAGCATAAAGCGCCGCAGGCGAGTGGCGTCGTCATCGTCCTTTTTATTTAACGCGTCCATATAGGTGACGTTAATTTCATAAGGGCTGGTGGTGCCATCAGGATTGTTCTTGTAGGAGATCAGTGCGCCTTCATTCGCCAGATCGCGCACCAGCGAGACGATCTCGGTTTCCGGCAGAATGCCGCGCAGCGGATTCAGGCCGATGCCGTCATGAGAAGCAAGAAAGTTAAAAAAGGTGGTGCTGCCGACGCTGGCATCGAGCGATGCGGCCCACTGCCGCAGGGCGCGGGACGATCCGTAATGGATGGCGTGCAGCACCAGCGGCGGCAGCGAGAACTGGTAAACCATCTGCGCTTCGTCGGCCCCGCTGCCGAAGTAGCTGATGTTGTCTTTGTGCGGCACGTTGGTTTCCGTCAGGATCACCGTGCCCGGTGCCACCTCATCGGCCACGGCGCGCATCAGTTTGACCAGCTGGTGGGTTTTCTCCAGATGAATGCAGGAAGTCCCCGGGGTTTTCCACATATAGCCAACCGCATCCAGCCGCACGTAGTCCGCGCCTTTTTCAAGGTAATCCAGCAGCACGGTCATCATGTCGATCAGTACCTCCGGGTTAGCGAAGTTCAGATCGATCTGATCGGCGCTGAAGGTGGTCCAGACGAAGCGCGTCTCGCCATCGGCCAGGGTAAACGGCGTCAGCAGCGGAGAGGTGCGCGGGCGGGTAACCGCGCTCAGATCGGTGGCGGGCGGCATGCTGATAAAGAAGTCATCCCAGCGCGGATCCTGGGCCAGATAGCCTTTGAACCAGCGGCTCTCCGCAGACATGTGGTTGCAGACAAAATCAAACATCAGCCGGGTATGCTGATGAAGCTGGGCAATATCCTGCCAGTCGCCGCAGTGTTCATCGATGCGGTGATAGTCAATCACGGAAAAACCATCGTCCGAAGACCAGGGGAAAAACGGCAGCAGATGCACCAGATTAAAGGTGGTTTGCAGATGCTGCTGATAGAAGCGGGTAAAGGTGGTTAACGTGGCGATACCGTCCTCATGGAACTGATCGGCATAGGTTATCAGCACCACGTCTTTCTCATCCCAGTGCGGCTTGCGCTGATAGCGGATGCGCGCTCGCGTGTCGTCAATCAGCGCGCGCAGCCGCGCCAGCGCGGTGGGGGGAAAGGAAGCGTCATAGATGCGATCGATTAAGCTACTGATGATATCCATGTGTCGTGAACGGACCACCGCAGGCGAAGAGTTCAGGCGTTATTTTTCACTGTAGACTCTGGTATCAGATTCGCAACTTCTTCGGCCCGATCGACGAGTATCAGTGGCAGTTTTTACCCTGGTCGCAGTGCTGGCAGGCGTGAGTGATATTTTTTATTGGGATCGTCACCGGTTTAAGCTTGATCCTGCGCAGCATCGTTAGCACCACGATATTGACCAACACCACGACAGCAATAATCAGGCTGCTGCTGCCCGGATGCTGGCGGAAGCTGGCCAGCTGATAAAACAGGGCGGCCAGCGACCAGGCCAGATCCAGCCCCCAGAATATTGAAAACAGCATCCAGCGATGGCTGCTTTCACGGGCGATCGCGCCCATCACCGAGACGCACGGTACATACAGCAGCACAAAAATCAGATAGCTGTAGGCCGCGGCATCACTGACAAATTTGCTGTGCATGGTGCCCATGGCGCCGCCGGCCATTTCCGCATCGCCTTTGCTGGCTTCAATCGGATTCGAGAGGACGCTGAGGCTGAATGCGCCTTTAATGCCCTGCCAGGTTTCGGCAAACGCCTCCTGCAGCGCGTCGATCAGGCTGAACTTCGCCGCATCAAACGGCTGCTGCTGGATGGCTTCGGCGGTGTACAGCGTATTCAGCGTGCCGACCACCACCTCCTTCGCCATCGCGCCGGTCAGCAGGCCGACGGTGGCCTGCCAGTTATCGTCGGTGATGCCGATGGGGGAAAGCAGCGGCGTCAGCGTGCGGCTGACGCTGGCGAGCGCCGACTGGTTCAGATCGCTGACCGGTTTACCACTTAGAGAGAAGCTGTTCAGCGCGCCAATGACCATGCTGACCAGCACGATCACTTTGCCCGCCCGCAGCAGGAAGCCACGCAGGCGCTGCCAGCTTTGCATCAGCAGGCTTTTCAGATGTGGAATATGCCAGACCGGCAGCTCCATCACGAACGGGCTGGCGGTCCCACGCATCAGCGTGTGTTTGAGCACCAGCCCGGTGAGGATGGCGACCACAATTCCGAGCACGTAGAGGCTGAAGACCACCATCGCGCCGTGCTGACCGAAAAAGGCGGCGGCGAAAACGGCAAAAATGGCCAGCCGCGCGCCGCAGGAGATAAACGGAGCCATCAGCACGGTGATCAGTCGTTCGCGCGGGGCATCCAGCGTGCGGGCGCCCATCACCGAAGGCACATTGCAGCCAAAGCCGACAATCAGCGGCACAAAGGATTTGCCCGGCAGCCCCAGCGCCTGCATCAGGCGATCCATCACAAAAGCGGCGCGCGCCATGTAGCCGGAGTCTTCCAGCAGCGACAGGAACAGAAACATCATGCCGATCTGCGGCACCAGCGGCATCACCGTGTTGATTCCGCCCCCGATCCCCTGGGCGAGGAACAGCGTCAGCCAGGCCGGAAAATGCAGGCCGGCACCCAGCCACTGGGTACCCTGAATAAAAATAGCGGCTGAACCCAGGTCAAATAGCGGCTGTAGCGCGCCGCCCAGGTTGATCGCCAGGAAAAACATCAGATACATCACCAGGAAAAATATCGGCAGTCCCAGCCAACGGTTCATCACCAGCTGGTCGAGCCGCATGGAAAAGCTGGTGCCGGTTCTGCCGTGAAACATGGCATCGCGACACAGTGCATCGATTTTTTGATAGCGGCTGCTGGCGATAGCCTGAGCGGCGGCATCACCGGTTTGCTGGTGGAGGGCGGTCAGCAGCGCGGCAGCGTCTCCGGCCTGCTGCTGGCTCCAGATATCGCCCTCCAGCATTTGCAGCGCCAGCCAGCGCTTTTTTTTCTGCGCCATGGCGTGTGGCTGTGCGGCGACCAGCTGGGCCACCGCGTTCTGCAACTCCGGCGGGTAGTCAACGCTCAGATCCGGCACGGCACGATCGTGACGGTCGATGGCCTGTTTCAGGATATCAATGCCGTGACCACGGGTTGAAACCAACGGTACTACCGGACAGCCCAGCGCCCGGGAAAGGGCCTCGCTGTTTATGCTGATCTGCTGACGCTCCGCGATGTCCAGCATATTCAGTGCCACGATGCAGGGCTGGCCCATTTCCAGCAGCTGCGTGGTGAGATAAAGATTACGGGCCAGATTGCTGGCATCCACCACGTTAATCACCAGATCCGCTTCTCCGCTCAGCAGATAGTGGCAGGCAATTTGCTCATCCAGCGACGCCTGCGCCGACAGGGTAGTGAGCGAGTAGGTACCCGGGAGATCCACCAGCCTGACCTGGTGCTGTGGGGTGGTGAACGTCCCCTCTTTACGCTCAACGGTGACGCCCGCCCAGTTTCCCACCCGCTGCCGCGACCCGGTCAGCTGATTAAAAAGGGTGGTTTTACCCACGTTCGGGTTACCGGTCAGCGCAACGGTACAGTTTTTCATACGTCAGCCCCGGGGGCGTTTTCCAGCTGCAGCAGAGCGAGATCTTTTTTACGCAGCATCAGGCTGATCCGTGGCGTTTTGATCTGCAGCGGATCGCCAAGCGGTGCCACGCGAATCAGCTCAAAGGTTGAGCCGGGAAGTAATCCCAGGGCCATCAGTTTCTGACGAAAAACCGGACTGACCTCCGGAGAAAAACGAAGGATACGATAACGCTGTTTCGGTATCAGTTGCATGGCCTGTGCCCACCGCGAAAAAAAAATGAGTGATAATCAACCAATGCGAATTTTAATGAGAGTGATTATCGCTGGTATTGATATGGCGCAATGTTGACACTGGCAGGGGGGAGAGATCGTGGCAAAGCGGGCGGATCGGCCGATCCGCCCGTGCAGAACTAGCGTTTTTTACCGAATGCCGCAGCCAGCGCGTCGCCCATGGCGCTGTTGCCGGCGGACGATGCGGCAGGGCGGTTAGCCCCTTTGGCCGGGCGGGAATTTTCCCGGTTTTTGCCGCTGCTGCCGCTGTTACCGCCGCCGCGACGGGCGCTGGTTTCACCCGGCTGTTCGTCAAGACGCATCGTCAGCGCGATGCGCTTACGCTGCAGATCCACTTCCATCACCTTCACTTTGACGATATCCCCGGCTTTCACCACTTTGTGCGGATCGTCGACAAATTTGTCCGACAGGGAGGAGATGTGTACCAGGCCATCCTGATGTACGCCGATATCGACGAAGGCACCAAAGTTGGTAACGTTTGTGACGGAGCCTTCCAGTACCATGCCCGGCAGCAGATCGTTCAGGGTATCCACGCCTTCGGCAAACTGCGCGGTTTTAAACTCAGGGCGCGGATCGCGGCCTGGTTTTTCCAGCTCTTTGATGATGTCGCTGACGGTAGGCACACCGAACCGTTCATCGGTGAAATCCACGGCCTTCAGGTTGCGCAGCTCGGCCGGGTTGCCCATCAGGTCGCTCAGCGACTGTCCGGTTGACGACAGAATACGCTCCACTACCGGATAGGCTTCCGGGTGAACGGTCGACGCGTCCAGCGGGTTATCCCCCTGGCTGATGCGCAGGAAGCCGGCGCACTGCTCAAACGCTTTCGGCCCCAGGCGACTGACCTTCAGCAGCTGCTGGCGGTTCTGGAAGCGGCCGTTTTCATCGCGCCAGTTAACAATATTCTGGGCGATCATTTTGCTCAGGCCCGCCACGCGGGTCAGCAGCGGCACCGAGGCGGTATTCAGATCCACGCCGACGCCGTTAACGCAGTCTTCCACGACCGCATCCAGCTTTTTCGCCAGCTGGCTCTGGCTGACGTCATGCTGATACTGGCCCACGCCGATGGATTTCGGGTCGATTTTCACCAGCTCGGAGAGCGGATCCTGCAGGCGACGGGCAATGGAAACCGCGCCACGGATCGATACATCCAGGTCCGGGAACTCCAGCGCGGCCAGCTCGGATGCCGAGTAGACGGATGCACCGGCTTCGCTGACGATCACTTTCTGGCCGTGTACCTGTGGGAACTGCTTCTGCAGGTCCAGGTAGAAGCGCTCGGTTTCTCGGGAGGCGGTACCGTTACCGATGGCGGTCAGCTCCACCTGGTGCCTGGCGCACAGTGCGGCAACAGCAGCGGCGGCTTTGGCGGCCTGGCCGGTATGCGGATAAATGGTATCGGTGGCAACCAGCTTGCCGGTGGCGTCAACCACCGCCACTTTCACGCCGGTGCGCAGGCCCGGGTCGAGGCCCATGGTGGCGCGCATGCCCGCCGGGGCCGCCATCAGCAGATCGTGCAGGTTGCGGGCGAAAACGTTGATGGCTTCTTCTTCCGCTCGCTCACGTACCGTACCCATCAGCTCGGTTTCCAGGTGCAGCAGCACCTTGATACGCCAGGTCCAGCTGACCACGGCTTTACGCCAGGCATCCGCAGGCGCGTTGTTCAGGCGCAGGCCAAGATGATCGGTAACGATCTGCTCGCCGTGGCTTTCTCGCGGCGGTTCATCGAACTGCGGATCGGGGTTGAGCGACAGCTGCAGGATGCCTTCGTTACGGCCGCGGAACATCGCCAGCGCGCGGTGGGAAGGCACGGTGGCCAGCGCCTCATGATGATCGAAGTAGTCGCGGAACTTGGCGCCTTCCTCCTCTTTGCCGTCGATCACGCGGGACACCAGGTGGGCATTTTTCCACAGGTAATCACGGACTTTCGCCAGCAGCGAAGCGTCTTCGGCAAAGCGCTCCATCAGAATATAACGTGCGCCGTCGAGGGCGGCTTTGACGTCGGCGACGCCTTTGTCGGCATCGACAAACTCCGCAGCGCGCTGCTCGGGATCCTGCGATGGGGTCTGCCACAGCGTATCGGCCAGCGGTTCCAGCCCGGCTTCTATGGCGATCTGCCCGCGCGTGCGGCGCTTGGGTTTGTAGGGGAGGTAAAGGTCTTCCAGCTCGGTTTTGCTCATTGTGCCGTTAATGGCGGCGGCGAGTTCAGCGCTGAGCTTGCCCTGATCGTCGATGGATTTCAGGATCGACTGGCGGCGATCTTCCAGTTCGCGCAGATAGCCGAGGCGCGTTTCCAGCGTACGCAGCTGGGTGTCATCCAGCCCCCCGGTCACTTCCTTACGATAGCGGGCAATAAATGGAACGGTATTGCCTTCATCCAGCAGGCGAACAGCGGCTTCAACCTGTTCTGCTCGTGCCTTGAGTTCATCAGCAATAATGCGGCTCAGCGAATCTTTCATCATTGGGATACTTTTTGGCTATAGAAAATAGGGGACAGTTATACGGACTGCAGCCGTAAAATGCCAACGTTGAGGCGACGGAATGCCAGTGAACCGCGCGATAGCAACATAATTAGGACTCTTCCAGATAGCTGATATCGTTGACGTACCAGAGTGCATCACCTACCGGGGTATGCACGGTGGCGGCATCACCGACTTCCTTTTTCAGCAGCGCGCGTGCCATGGGTGAATCAATGGAAATATAGTCATTTCGCCCAAAGATCTCGTCATAGCCGACGATGCGAAAACGCTTAATGTCGCCGTCGTCGTTTTCCACTTCAACCCACGCGCCGAAGAAGACTTTGCCATCCTGCTGCGGCGAATAGTCGACAATCCGTAGCTGCTCCAGACACTTGGTCAGGTAACGCACCCGGCGGTCGATCTCACGCAGGCGCTTTTTATTGTACTGGTAGTCGGCGTTTTCGCTGCGGTCGCCGAGGCTGGCCGCCCAGGTCACTTTTTTGGTGACTTCTGGCCGCTCCTCGCGCCACAGAAAATCCAGCTCCTTCTTCAGCAGGTCGTAGCCGCCGCGGGTGATCAGTTTGGTTTTCATCGTTAACCCATGCTGTTCAGTAAGGTTGAGGGGTATCCTGCCATCATGACGAATAATGTAAACCTTCAGCAGGGGCAAGAGGTCAGATTAACCCCTGCTGATTTAGCGCTTTACCCGCTGTTTGTTCTGCGGATTTTTTTATCTGCGGACGCGATCGGCCGCACGTTTAACGATGAATTTTAAGGATAACCTACTGTTTAATATGCTTTGTAACAATTTCGGCTACAATATAAACCATTATTGACTGTTACATTCAGGCTTATTTTTTAAAAATATCAGCTCGGGCAATAGCGCCTTTGGGAGTATCGAAATGCAAGAGAACTACAAAATTCTGGTAGTAGATGACGACATGCGTTTGCGTGCGCTGCTGGAGCGTTATTTGACTGAGCAAGGCTTCCAGGTGCGTAGCGTGGCGAACGCCGAGCAGATGGACCGCCTGCTGACCCGTGAATCTTTCCACCTGATGGTGCTGGACCTGATGCTGCCGGGTGAAGATGGCCTGTCTATCTGCCGCCGTCTGCGCAGCCAGAGCAACCCGATGCCGATCATTATGGTCACGGCGAAAGGGGAAGAAGTGGATCGTATCGTTGGCCTGGAAATCGGTGCCGACGACTATATTCCAAAACCTTTCAACCCGCGCGAGCTGCTGGCTCGTATCCGTGCCGTACTGCGCCGCCAGGCGAACGAACTGCCGGGTGCCCCATCGCAGGAAGAAGCGGTCATCGCCTTTGGTAAATTCAAGCTTAACCTCGGTACGCGTGAAATGTTCCGCGAAGATGAACCGATGCCGCTGACCAGCGGTGAGTTCGCGGTGCTGAAAGCCCTGGTCAGCCACCCGCGTGAGCCGCTGTCGCGCGACAAACTGATGAATCTGGCCCGTGGCCGTGAATACAGTGCGATGGAGCGTTCCATCGACGTGCAGATCTCACGCCTGCGCCGTATGGTGGAAGAAGATCCTGCGCATCCGCGCTATATCCAGACCGTCTGGGGCCTGGGCTACGTATTTGTGCCGGACGGCAGTAAAGCATGAGGCGGATCCGCTTCTCTCCCCGCAGTTCATTTGCCCGCACGCTGCTATTGATCGTTACCCTGCTGTTCGTCAGCCTGGTAACGACCTATCTGGTCGTGCTGAACTTCGCGATTTTGCCAAGCCTGCAGCAGTTCAATAAGGTGCTGGCTTATGAAGTGCGCATGCTGATGACGGACCGGTTACAGCTTGAGGATGGAACGCAGCTGGAAGTCCCGCCGGCGTTTCGTCGCGAAATCTATCGCGAGCTGGGGATTTCGCTGTATACCAACGCGGCGGCGGAAGAGAGCGGATTGCGCTGGGCGCAGCATTACGAGTTCCTCAGTCAGCAAATGGCGCAGCAGCTGGGGGGGCCGACCGATGTGCGCGTCGAGGTGAACAAGAATTCCCCGGTTGTCTGGCTGAAAACCTGGCTGTCGCCGGATATCTGGGTACGGGTGCCGCTAACGGAAATCCATCAGGGTGATTTCTCCCCGCTGTTCCGCTATACGCTGGCGATTATGCTGTTGGCGATAGGGGGGGCCTGGCTGTTTATCCGAATACAAAACCGACCCCTGGTGGAGCTGGAGCATGCGGCGCTGCAGGTCGGGAAAGGCGTCATTCCACCGCCGCTGCGTGAGTACGGTGCTTCTGAAGTGCGTTCGGTCACGCGTGCATTTAACCAGATGGCGGCGGGGGTTAAACAGCTTGCCGACGATCGCACGCTGCTCATGGCGGGTGTCAGCCACGATCTGCGTACGCCGCTGACGCGCATTCGTCTGGCAACGGAAATGATGTCGGAGCAGGACGGCTATCTGGCCGAGTCGATCAATAAAGATATCGAAGAGTGCAACGCGATTATCGAACAGTTTATCGACTATCTGCGCACCGGGCAGGAGATGCAGTTTGAATACGCCGATCTCAACGGCGTGCTGGGCGAAGTCGTGGCGGCCGAAAGCGGCTACGAAAGAGAGATTGAAAGCGCGGTGATGCCGGTGGAGCTGATGGTGGATATCAACCCGCTGGCCATTAAACGTGCGGTCGCTAATCTGGTCGTCAATGCCGCCCGCTACGGCAACGGCTGGATTAAAGTCAGTTCCGGTCGAGAACTGCAGCGCGCCTGGTTCCAGGTTGAAGATGATGGCCCGGGTATTGAACCCGACCAGCTCAAGCATCTTTTCCAGCCCTTTGTTCGCGGTGACAGCGCCCGCAGTACCAGCGGAACGGGGCTGGGGCTGGCGATTGTGCAGCGTATCATCGATGCTCATCAGGGGGCTTTGGAGATCGGCAGAAGTGAAAAAGGCGGGCTGTTGGTCCGGGCCTGGCTTCCTCTTCCTGCGTTTGCCGCTCCCGGTACGGGTGCTCTGCCGCCGCAGCGAAGCTAGTGACTGAAGTGGATGGACCTGAACCGGTCCATCCTTTGACGTCGTTACAGTTTCGGCCCGGCTTTCACCAGCGCTTCACCGGCTTTGGTGTCGGTGAATTTATCAAAGTTATCAATAAACCGCTGCGCCAGATCGCGCGCCTTCACTTCCCATTCGGCTTCGCTGCCCCAGGTACAACGGGGATCCAGCAGGTTGCCATCCACACCCGGCAGTGCCAGCGGGATTTCCAGATCGAAGATGGGCAGCGTCAGGGTATCCGCTTTATCAATTTCGCCGCTTAAAATGGCATTGATAATTGCCCGGGTGTCCTTCAGCGATATGCGTTTACCCGTGCCGTTCCAGCCGGTATTCACCAGCCACGCCTGGGCGCCGGCGGCCTTCATCCTTTTTACCAGCACTTCGGCATACTGCGTTGGGTGCAGGGTCAGGAAGGCGGCTCCGAAGCAGGCAGAGAAGGTCGGTGTCGGCTCGGTGATCCCGCGTTCGGTGCCGGCCAGCTTCGCGGTAAAGCCGGAAAGGAAGTGGTACTGGGTTTGGTCGGCCGTCAGGCGGGATACCGGGGGCAGCACGCCAAACGCATCGGCGGTGAGGAAAATCACCTTTTTCGCGTGGCCCGCTTTTGATACCGGCTTGGCGATATTGTCGATGTGGTAAATCGGGTAAGAAACGCGGGTATTTTCCGTTTTGCTGCCGTCGTCATAGTCTACCGAACCGTCTGCCCGCACCACGACGTTCTCCAGCAGCGCATCGCGGCGGATTGCGTGGTAAATTTCGGGTTCGGCCTGCTCGGACAGCTTGATGGTTTTTGCGTAGCAGCCCCCTTCGAAGTTAAACACGCCGTCATCATCCCAGCCGTGCTCATCATCGCCAATCAGCCTGCGCCGTGGGTCGGTTGAGAGCGTGGTTTTTCCGGTGCCGGACAGGCCAAAGAATATGGCCACGTCACCCTGTTCACCCACGTTTGCCGAGCAGTGCATCGAGGCAATGCCCTTCAGCGGCAGCAGGTAGTTCATGATGGAGAACAGGCCTTTCTTCATTTCACCGCCGTACCAGGTGCCGCCAATCAGCTGCATCTTTTCGGTCAGGTTGAAGGCAACAAAATTTTCCGAATTCAGCCCCTGCTTCAGCCAGTCAGGGTTGGTGCACCTGGCGCCGTTCATCACCACAAAATCAGGTACAAAGTGAGCCAGACCCTCGGCGTCCGGGCGAATGAACATGTTTTTGACGAAGTGAGCCTGCCAGGCAACTTCAGTAATAAAGCGCACGCTCAGGCGGGTGTCGGGGTTAGCACCGCACCAGGTATCCACAACGAACAGGCGCTTTCCGGAAAGCTGACGAGAGACAAGGGATTTCAGCGATTGCCAGGTTTCCGGTGAAAGCGGGTGGTTATCATTTTTCCCTTTTCCTTCATCGCTCCACCACAGCGTGTTGCACGTGGTTTCATCGCGAACCAGATACTTATCTTTGGGCGAACGGCCGGTAAAAATTCCGGTATCCACGGCGACGGCACCAGACTGAGTGACGGTGCCGCGTTCGAAACCGGTTAAACCGGGTAGGGTTTCTTCCTTAAACAGCGTGTCATAATCGGGATTATGAACCACTTCTACCGTATCAGTGATGCCATAAGCGACGAGGTCCAGCGTGGGCAGGTCGTTGCGCATGTTACTGCTCCTTTCTCGGTTTTATACCACTTCAGAGTGTAAGTGTATTTCTGTTCCATCACCGTGATATGCCGCAAGTTACCTTTTGCAGGTCCGGGATCATCACGATCGGGCGCAGTTTACTCTCACCAGCGGAGAGAGAAAGAGGCAGAAGACAGAATTGAGAGACGAAGCATAAATCACTGAAAACAACCCGTTAGATTGTATTAAACGGGTGTAATATGCGTATCAAAAGGTGATTAGTAGTAATAAAAGAATGCTTTCTGGATGAAGATTTTATCATTTCATTAAGGCCTGGTATGACTGGATTTCGCGTAAATACAGCCATCACCCCCTGCTTTGATTGGGAAAACCAATTGATTTTAAAAATTTTTATTAATTATAAGCCAGCTCCATTGTTGCCGTTGCGGCGAAATTACCGGCGGCAAGCCTTCCCGAATTGCTTTTTAGTGTTAGATCTTTACCGGCAGGCGTTAGCTAACTAACGTGCTTAATTAAAAAAAGGGAGCAGTTAACACTGCTCCTTCAGATGACCGTTGAAACGGAATAACAACGTCAGAGATCTCTGCTAATCAATGAACCTGTTCCGCTTCGCCAGCCGAACCCTTGCGAATGGCGGCGATATCTACGGCATCATAAACATAATGCGTACCGCAGTAGTCACAATGCATATCGATCTGACCATCTTCTTCCAGGATCTGATTCACTTCCGCCTCAGCCAGCGTGGTCAGCACTTCGCCACAACGCTCACGAGAACAGGAGCATTTAAAAATCACGTTTTGCGGATCGTAAACGGTGACTTCTTCCTCGTGATACAGACGCCATAGCACCTCGTTGGCCGGCAGGCCGAGCAGCTCTTCGGTTTTAATTGTTTCGGTCAGGGTGGCGAGGTGATTGAACTCATCCAGGCCAGCATCCTGGGCTGGCAGCACCTGCAGCAGGATCCCTGCCGCGCCGGATAAACCATCGTGCTCACCGGTACGAATAAACAGACGCGTTGGCAGCTGCTCAGAACGCATAAAGTAGTCTTCCAGGCAGGCGGCAAGGGTATCGCCCTCCAGGCCAACCACGCCCTGATAGCGCTCACCCTCTTTCGGTGAAATGGTGATCACCAGGTAGCCGTTGCCGACCATCTCTTTCAGGCTGCTGCCTTCTGCGATCTCGCCCTGAGTTCGTGCCACGCCGCGCATTTCCTGCAGATGATTGCCGTTGATCACGACCAGATTCAGCGGACCGTCGCCCTGCAGCTGAACGGTGATATCGCCATCAAACTTCAGCGTGGCGGTCAGCAGGCTGGTTGCCACCAGCAGCTCACCCA
Source organism: Erwinia sp. SLM-02 (assembly GCF_037450285.1). Lineage (NCBI taxonomy): Bacteria > Pseudomonadati > Pseudomonadota > Gammaproteobacteria > Enterobacterales > Erwiniaceae > Erwinia > Erwinia sp. SLM-02. The sequence continues at coordinate 384,410 of NZ_JAQISN010000004.1, forward strand.
GGATCTGCTGAACCGGCTGCGGGTAATCGTGCCCGCTGATGATATCGCGCCAGGTCTGGGATACGGTGACCAGCTCGCCACGCACGGCGTGGTTTTCAAACAGGTAACGGTGCATTTGGTCTTGCTGGGACATATCTTTTCTCTCGTTATGGCGGGTCATGCGTCGCCAGAATTTTTAAATTTCATCAGATCACGGCGCTCTTTTTTATCCGGTCGCCGGTCAGGATGCGGCATGCTGAGCGCGTTCATTTTTCGCGCCAGCGCCACTTTTTCCCGTTTTTCGATACTCTGTTCCGTTTCGCGGTACAGCAGCTGTGCTTCCGCTGCCGGCCCACGCTTATCGCTGACGGCCTGAATAACAACCGTGCGTTCATCGTTACCCTGGCGCAGAGTCAGTTCAGCGGCGACCTCAACCAGCTTGCTCGGTTTGCTGCGCTGACCGTTGTAATGGACTTTACCACCCTCGATCATTTCGCGTGCTGCGGCGCGGGTTTTATAAAAACGCGCGGCCCAGAGCCACTTATCAAGCCTGATCCCTTCTGTGGATTTTTCTTTCATCGCTGCTCCTGTCGGGAGCCCTTTATGTATGGGCCATTCCCGTTTCTTTCAAGTTGCAGGTGGGTATACGTAAAATATGGGGATAATCAGCCTTAAAAATAGCACAGATGCAGGGGTCAGAACATTGGCCGAATGGAGTGGATCTTACCCAGAGAGTGATTGAGGCAGGTGTCGTAATAGCGATGGATTTCCTGCAGGCGAATGCGATTGCGGTTCATCCGGCGCAGGGCCAGCAGCAGATTTATCGTCAGGGTTGCAGCCAGAATCAGCAGCAGCAGGCTGGTACCGAGATAGCGCCAGAGGGTAATGGAATTCGGTTCGCTGTGCAGGGCAATATGCCGGGTGCCGTTCGCATCGGTAGAAATATTGGTGACGATACCGTTCGCGGTAAACGGCGTTTGTAGCAGCATTCCCGCCAGGCGCTGCAGCTCCGGCCACTGATCGGGCGCATTGTAATCAAACAGGGAAACGGACGGTGCCGGGTGGCTGACCAGGGTACGGCCTTCATCGCTGTAGATCAAAAATCCTCCCGGAGGCGGGCTGTTAAGCATTTCCGCCGCGCGCCGCGTTTCGCGATAGAAGAATGTCGAGGTGGCCGTATTCACCAGATTTTCCAGCGCCTCAGCGCTCACCGGGCGCAGCAGTACGTTCATGCCGCTCAGCGCCCCTGAATTGGCGCGACGCACCAGCGTGGTCCAGTCTTTGGCGTTCCCCAGGTTGACCAGGGCGTTTTTTAAACGTACGCAGTCCAGCTTCTGGCTGCATAAATCCTGTGTTTTTATAACGATATCCGAAAAATCATCCAGCAGGATCATGCCGGATTTCTGAATCGCCGTGGCCAGCTGTGGATTCAGTTTCGGGTCGGTATTGGTTTGTGGATGGAGCTGCTGGCGAGTGGTGTCCAGCAGTGCCGTCGCTTTATCAATAATATCTGACTGCGGCAGAGGCAGGGGAGGGGCGTTATTCCAGTACAGCGCCGAGCAGTCAAATGGCATAAAGGCGTAGCTGCGATTACCCTGATAGGCCGCCGGAATGGAGCACATGCCGGTCCCCTTTACCTTGAGGCTGTCACCGACGTGCAGCGTCGTTTTTTCCAGGTCGGCAACCTGGGTCACCTGCAGACTGTCGGTGCCTTTAATCCAGGCCATGCTGAGCTTGAGCGGCATGCTGAGGGGGATGAGCGCAATCAGCAGCGTCATTACCACCAGCGCGCAGCCGGCCAGCACCACGTTCTTTCGCCAGCGCTGGAGAGGGAAATTACGCACTTCATCCTGCAGCGAGAGGAATCGGCCCTGACGAACAACGTGTCGGTTGAGGTAGATATCGATTTCAGTGGGTTGCCCGAGATCGTGCGCCAGATAATCCTGCCAGTGTGCGGGATAAATCAGATCGATACTGCCCAGCGAGATATTACTTGCCTGCCCCTGATTCGATTCGCCAAACAGACCCCAGCGCTTTGGTGCGCCTCTCAGGCAGTGTATTTCGCGCAGATCGCTGTCCGTCGGGCGGCGGTACAGGAACCAGCCGCTCACCAGCGTCATGGTGATACCGGCCAGAACCAGCCACGGCGTCAGCATAACGGGGCTGATCAGGCTAAAGAAGAACAGCAGCAGAGCCGTGCCAATCACCAGCGCTTCCCGTGTGCCTTCCGGGCGGCTTAATGCGTACTCTTCCGGGCTTTCTTTGCGGACGCTGAGTAACTCAATCTGCTCGCTTTCCGCTTTACGGATCGAGGCATTCTGCGCAGTGCTTCGCGGTACCGGGGCTAAGACGGGGGCATCCCAGTTGTACTCCGTCATCACATGGCCGTTCAGTGAGATGACCAGCGGGACAGTCTGCGTTTTGATTAACTCAACGTAGTTCTCGTCGGTGATGTACTGCTCCCACTGCGGGGGCAGGTGAACCTCGACCGCATCCAGGTAATAGCGCCATTTATGCGGTTCATCCGTAGACAGGCCGTAGCGCGTGATAGCGCGGGTCACGGGATAGACATTATTGCTTTGTGAAGTCAGCACCAGCTCTTCCTGAGTGCTGCTGGCACCGGTAGGCAAAATTGCGGCACGGCTGCGGGCCAGGGATGACAGGTAGCGTTCAACGGCCGCGCGCTCTTCGTCGCTCAGCTTACGTTGAGGGGGGCTCAAAAATGGCACGGGCTTAGCCAGCGGTGAACGGCGGCGTAGTGCATACCACAATACACCACCCGCTACGACTGAGCAGGCCAGCGTTGCAAGCAAGATGCTAACGAGTGTGCTCATGCTCCCCTTATTCCTGCCACAGTGCTCCTGTTACGGTTCTGGTGTAAGGCTTCGGTCATATCTAACCCAATAAGGGCGGGTTAAGATCGTGCTGACAGTCAGCGTTTAAAACACAAAAATTAATAAAAATCATAATATTAAAATTACAGCATGCCTTTCCTTGCTTAAATCTTACCAGGCATTTGCATGATTAAGAATCGGTATAATCCTATTTGCCACAGCTAAGATTGACTTTCATTAAAAGATTTTCCTCATATTAACAATGATTTGTTATAAATAAGCAAAATGATCCGTGCGATGATTGGCTTCCTGATGCGGCTACCGCACAATAGTGTTAATACGGTCAGCGTTCATTCCTGAACGAACGATGGCGCTTATCTTCGGCTTATTCCTGGGGCCCTTATGACCAGACAATTACAGAAACCTGAAATTCTTAACGTTGAGGCCGTTGCCCGCTCGCGGTTGTTTACCGTGGAAGCCGTTGATCTGGCCTTCAGCAACGGTGCCCGGCGTGTCTACGAGCGGATGCGTCCCACTGACCGTGAAGCCGTGATGATTGTGCCCATTATCGACAATCACCTGATCCTGATTCAGGAGTATGCGGTGGGCCTGGAAAGCTATGAACTTGGTTTCCCCAAGGGGCTGATCGATCCGGGTGAAACGCCGTTTGAAGCGGCGAATCGCGAGCTGAAAGAAGAGGCAGGCTTTGGGGCGCATCAGCTGGAACAGCTGGGCAAGCTCACCATGGCCCCTTCCTATTTTTCCAGCCAGATGAATATTGTGGTGGCCGAAGGCCTCTATCCGGAAAAACTGGAAGGGGATGAACCCGAACCGCTGCCGCAGCTGCGCTGGCCGCTGGACAATATGCTGGCACTGCTGGAAGAGCCCGACTTCCGCGAAGCGCGTAACGTCAGCGCCTTGTTCCTGGTGCGGGAATGGTTGGTGAAGCAGGGGCGTCTCAGCTACTGATCCGGATGGGAGTGTCGTCATATCACTGCGTTCTGACCAAAAAAAAAGAAGCCGGATTTCTCCGGCTTCTTCGTTGTTAAGGCGCAAAAAACAATCAGAACAGTTCGTGGGTTTCGCCATTATCCATCAGCGTGGTACCCACATCATGTACCGAGTATTCGGTCGGCTGCGTACCATTGATAAAGTACTCCTGACGCGTGTTACCGCCGCCGTTGGCCAGTTTGCCGGTGCTGCGATCGATGGTCACTGATACGATGCCTTCCGGCGGCGTCAGCGGCTGGACCGGTACGCCATCCAGCGCGGCCTGCATGTACTCATCCCAGGCCGGCTGGGCGCTCTTCGCACCGCCTTCATAGCCGGAAATCTGATCTTTAATCGCGCCGGAAGCCGTGCTGCGGCCAAGATCGCGGCGATGATCGTCAAAGCCAATCCACACTGACGTCACCACGCCAGGGCCGTAGCCGGAGAACCATGCATCTTTCGAGCTGTTGGTTGTTCCTGTCTTACCGCCAATGTCGTTGCGCTTCAGGTCGCGCCCGGCACGCCAGCCGGTACCCATCCAGCCCGGTTCACCGAAAATGTTCGAGTTCAACGCGCTTTTGATCAGGAACGACAGCGGCGTGTTGATCACGTGCGGTGCGTACTGCTGGTCGCCGTCCTGCTGGACCTGCTGCTGGGTCACCTGTTCAAGCTGAGGCTGCGGTACGGCATCGGTTTTACCTTCCTGCGAAACCGCAACGTTTTCCACGCTGTCTTCGCTCAGCGCCACCGCTTTTTGCGTTTCGCCGTAGATGACCGGCAGATTGCATTCCGGACAGGCCACTTTCGGCTTCGCTTCAAACACGTGGTTGCCCGCTTCGTCATCAATACGGGTGATGAAGTAAGGGTCGACCAGGAAACCGCCGTTGGCCATCACCGAATAGCCGCGCACCATCTGCAGCGGCGTGAAGGATGCTGAACCCAGCGCCAGAGATTCAGTATGGACAATGTTTTGCGCCGGGAAGCCAAAGCGCTGCAGGTATTCCGCAGCATAGTCGACGCCCATGGCGCGCATGGCGCGGACCATCACCACGTTCTTCGACTCACCCAGCCCCTGACGCAGGCGAATCGGGCCCGCGTAGGTGTTTGGTGAGTTTTTAGGACGCCAGTCGGCACCGGCACCGGCATCCCAGCGGGAAATCGGCAGGTCGTTCAGGATCGATGCCAGCGTCAGGCCACGATCCATCGCCGCCGTATAGAGGAATGGTTTGATGTTCGAACCGACCTGGCGCAGTGCCTGGGTGGCGCGGTTGAACTTGCTCAGCGTGAAATCAAATCCACCGACCAGTGCACGTACTGAACCATCGTGAGGATCGAGCGACACCAGCGAGGAGTTAACGTCAGGCACCTGCGACAGCATCCAGCCGTTATCCATCTGACGTACCCAGATCTGCTGGCCCGGCTGTAATACCTGGTTCACGGCGCGCGGGGTGGCACCCTGCAGCGTATCGGACTTGAACGGGCGCGCCCAGCGCACGGCATCCAGATTCAGATCCGTGGTGCTGCCGTCGCGCATTTGCACCGTGGCGGAATCGCTACTGCTCTGCGTGACGACCGCCGGGAACAAAGGACCGTACACCGGCAGAGACTTCAGCGTTTTCAGAATTTCAGCCTGGCCCCAGGCCGGTTCACCCGCTTTCCACAGCTCGCTGGCCGGGCCGCGATAGCCGTGGCGCATATCGTATGCCAGCACGTTGTCCTGCACCGACTTTTGCGCCGCCAGCTGGAGCTTACGGGTAACGGTGGTGTACACCTTGTAGCCGTCGTTGTAGGCATCCTCACCGTAACGTTTCACCATTTCCTGGCGCACCATCTCGGTCAGATACGGGGCCGAGAAGGCAATTTCCGGTGCGTGATAGTTGGCCACCAGCGGCGTGTTACGGGCCTCGTCATACTGCGACTGCGTAATGTAATGCTGGTCCAGCATACGTGCCAGCACGGTGTTACGGCGCTGTACGGCGCGTTCGTGGGAGTAAAGCGGGTTGAAGGTTGACGGTGCTTTAGGCAGGCCGGCAATCATCGCCATCTCACTCAGCGACAGCTGCTCAACGTTTTTACCAAAGTAAACCTGAGCCGCAGCACCGACGCCATAGGCGCGATAGCCGAGGTAGATTTTGTTCAGGTACAGCTCAAGGATCTCATCTTTGCTCATCATCTGCTCGATGCGAACGGCAAGAAAGACCTCTTTGATTTTACGCAGCAGGGTTTTTTCCGGGCTGAGGAAGAAGTTACGCGCCAGCTGCTGGGTAATGGTACTGGCCCCCTGCGAGGCATGACCGGACACCAGCGCGATACTGGCAGCACGGAAAATACCAATCGGGTCGACACCGTGATGCTCATAGAAACGGCTGTCTTCGGTGGCGATAAACGCCTTCACCATGGTCGGGGGGATTTGTTGCAGGGTCAGCGGGATACGGCGTTTTTCTCCGTACTGCGCGATAAGCTCATTATCGGCACTGTAGACCTGCATTGGCGTCTGCAGACGCACGTCTTTCAGCGTGGCGACGTCAGGGAGCTGAGGCTCTATGTATTTGTATAAACCATAGATCGAGCCGGCTCCCAGCAAGATGCAACACACTGCAAGGATCAATAAATACTTTACGAACTTCACCTGATATTTCCCATTAAGAGTCGATTGGGCAGTTTATAAACAATCGCGCGGTAGTATAAAGGCAAGCCAGTACCTTGGATACGTCCTTTTGTAACTGACGATAAGGAGATTCCGTCAATGGCTTTTCAGACATGGCAAGTCGGGTTGGATATACAAAACGGGCAGCTTTGTGCCATCGGTATCCAGCGCCGCCGCAACGGCTGGCAGCTGCGCCACTGGTGGCAGCATACGTTGCCGCAAGATACGTTAAGAAATGGCCTGGTGCAACGGCCAGAGATCCTCATCTCTATTCTGCAGCGCTGGCGAACCCTCCTGCCGTCGCGGATTGCACTGCGCGTGGGATTTCCGCCGCAGCTGGTGATGCAACGCCAGTTGAGCCTGCCCGCAACGCACCTGCGTGAAGCCGCACGTAGCGACTATATCCTCGCGGCGGCGAAGCGCTTTTTCCCGATTGAACCACACGCGCTGGCGCTGGATTTTCGCCTGAGCGACGGCAGTGAAAATCAGCTGACGCTGACCGCAACCCGGCGGGAAGCGCTGCAAGGCTGGCTGGACTGTTTGCAGCGGGTTGGGCTGGCTCCGGAGGTCATGGACCTGACCCCATCGGCACTTTCCGTACTGGCGAAGGCGCTGGCGCTGGGGCCGGACGTTACGCTGGTTCATCGCCTGAGCGATCACTGGCTGTGGTATTCCCCTCAGCACGGTGAGCGGCCCTGGGGATGGTGTCCGCTGGATGACGTTCCGGATTTTTCTGTACTTCAGCAGCGATACCTTCCGCCACAGGGAGCGGTCTGGTACAGCTCTGCACAGGATGATGTCCTGCCGGAGGGAACAACGGCGCTATCCCCCTTTGACGCTCTGCAATTCCTTCAGCCGCCGCTGCCGGTTCGCGGCGGGGCTTATGCCATTGCCGCCGGGCTGGCAATGCGGCCCGGGGATCGCTGATGGTCAGCATTAATCTGATGCCCTGGCGGGCCAGACGACAGCGGCAACAGTGGCAGAAATGGCGGCTGGTGGGCGCGCTGATGCTGGTGGTGCTCATCATGGCTATTCAGAGTGGATACGGGCAGCAGCGGCTGAATCATCAGCGGCTGGCACTGCTGAACTTCTGGCCGGGCGCACAGAAAAATGCCGCTGCGCTGCACGAACGCACTCTGGCTTTACAAAAGCAGCTTGCAGAGCAGCAGGAGGCGCAAAGGCTGCAAGTTTTGCAACGGCAGGATCTCACCCGATGGAGGGATTTTGTCGCGCGGCTGAGTGCGGAAATACCGCCGGATATCTGGCTGAGCGCGCTGGTGAAAAACCAGCACAGCGTCTCGCTGAAGGGATTTAGTCGCAGTGTTGCTGAACTTCACCAACTGCGCGACAGGCTGCACCAGCAGCGGGATATACCGTCGGTAAAACTGGGGGCGCTTCGCCGCGATCCGTCTGCCGGGGTCACTTTCAGCATGCAGCTCAGTCTGGCAAATCAGGAGCCGAATCATGAGTAGCCGCTGGCTGACGGGCTGGCTGGACGCGGATATCAAACTCCGCCTGCTCAGCGCCATTGGGGCCGGAACGCTGGTGAGCCTGCTGGTATGGCAATTCTGGCTGCGCCCGGTGCAGCAAGCGTCACAGCGGCTGGACCGGCAGATGCAGGAACAGTCATTTCGCTACCAGCAGCACCTTGAATCGCTGCGCCGCCTGCCGCCGCGTTATCAGCTGGAACAGCAGATAAAAGCGCTGGGTGAGCAGACCGTTGCGAGACAGGGTGCGCGCTTTTCATTGCCTCTCCTGCTGGCGGCCAGCGGCGGGGAGCTTGAGCACTGGCAGCCGGGTGACAGCGGTGGTGAGCTGGCGATCCGTTTGCAATGGCAGCAGTTTACCGCTCTTCTCGGCTACCTGATGACCCTGAGTCCGGCAGTGACGATCCCGTCCATGACGCTACAGGGGCAATCGCCGCGGCTGCATCTGCTGATTCAACTGCACTATGAAATTTAGCGCGCCGATCGTTTTACTGTTGGCGCTGAATGCCCAGGCGCGGGATCCGTTTTTACCTGCCGGTGCCGGGCAATGCACGGCAGAAAAGATGTCGCCGGCTGTCTGGCAGCTGCAGGGCGTTATCGGGCAGCCGGGCCATTTTGAGGCATGGCTGTTATCCCCTGCAGAACAGCGGCTGCACGTCAGGGTTAACGATCGGCCCGGTGGCACGGCATGGCGGGTGACAAATATCGATCTGATGAGCATCACGCTGGTGGACGAACGGGGCTGCCAGGGGCCGCTCCGGCTGACGTTAAAAGGAGAACGGCATGATAAGGATAATCGCACTCACCCTGCTTCTGGCTAGCGCACTGTGCAGAGGCGCCGCGCCGATTTCTCTGGCGTTTGAAGATGCGCCAGTCGGCCAGGTTTTGCAGGCGTTAGCAGAGTACCAGCAGCTTAATCTGATGGTGTCACCCGAAGTGAATGGCTCACTGACGCTGCGTCTGCACGATGTCCCGTGGCAGCAGGCGCTGGATCTGGTGATGAAAATGGGCAGGCTCAGCATGGAGCGAGAAGGCAATGTGATGCTGGTGTTTCCCGAGGAGCATGAAAAGGAGCAGCAGCGGCGGGCCGAAGCGCAAAGGCAGGCGGCGGAGCTGAACAGTCCGCTGCATACCCGAACGGTTATCTTCAAGTACGCAGACGCCGCGACGCTCAATGCCAGCCTGCAAAATGAGCGCAGCCGGCTGATGACCGAGCGCGGCAGCGTTACGCTGGATACCCGCACCAATGCGCTGTTATTGCGCGATACGCACCGCGCGCTGGAACAAACCATCCGCTGGCTGCAGCAGCTGGATGTGCCGCTGGAACAGGTTGAGATTGCAGCCCAGATCGTCACCATCAGCGAAGAGAGGCTGCGCGAGCTGGGAGTAAACTGGGGATTAAGCGGCGAAGAACAGGTGACGGAGGCTTTGCGGGCCAGCCAGCTGCGCGTGGACCTCGGCGTGGCCCGGCCTGCGGGTATGATTGGACTGACCCTGGCGAAGCTGGACGGCCGGCTGTTAGATCTGGAGCTGAGCGCCCTGGAACGCGAGCATCAGGCGGATATTATCGCCAGCCCGCGGCTGTTCACCTCCCACCAGCAGACGGCGAGTATCAAGCAGGGAACTGAAATTCCCTATGAGGTGGCGACCGGCAACAGCGGCTCGACGACCATGGAATTTAAGGAAGCGGTGCTCGGGATGGAAGTGACGCCGGTGGTGCAGGGTAATGGCCGGATTTTACTGAAACTCCATATCAGCCAGAACGTACCGGGCCGCACTATGCGCAGCGGCGACAACGAAGTCCTGACGATTGATAAACAGGAGATAGACACGCAGGTTGCGCTAAAGGACGGACAGACGCTGGCGCTGGGCGGCATTTTCCAGCAGCAAAGTGCCACAGGGCAGACGCGGGTTCCGCTGCTGGGGGAACTCCCTCTGTTGGGTGGGTTGTTTCGCCACAGCGTGCGTGAGCAAAAAAGGCGAGAATTAGTGATCTTCATCACGCCACGGCTTATTCACAGTGATTAAAGATTCTTGCCAGAAAAAACATGACCTGTATGTTTTTTCCTGAATTGGTTACGGTTGCGTTTGACGCAAGGGCTGAATTAGCTTACAAGGTTTAGCGATTTTGAATATCAGGCCAGTGGCCTTAAGTAGCGAATGCATTTTAACCGTTTTTTATCGCGCGCAACCGGCGTAGCCGATGCAACCATATCCGGCTGATAAATGAAGCGGACTGAAACGTGCCAGATTACTGCGTGCAATGAGCAAGGTAAATTTAATCGGTTGCCAAAACCCCTTCAGTGTTGAGATAATTTTTCGTCTGACTCTCGCACTTTAGCTCATGAGGTTTCAGTTCATGTCCTGTCTGGTTTAGGCGGGGTATCATCCACGAATTGTCTTAGTAATACCGAAAAAATGGCAGAGAAACGCAATATCTTTCTGGTTGGGCCTATGGGTGCCGGCAAAAGCACTATTGGGCGTCAGTTGGCTCAGCAACTCAATATGGAATTTTTCGATTCCGATCAAGAAATTGAGCGACGTACCGGAGCGGATGTGGGCTGGGTTTTCGACGTCGAAGGCGAAGAAGGCTTCCGCGATCGCGAAGAAAAAATTATTAATGAACTCACTGAAAAGCAGGGCATTGTGCTGGCGACAGGTGGCGGTTCCGTCAAGTCTCGCGAAACGCGCAATCGTCTCTCCGCTCGAGGTGTAGTCGTTTATCTTGAAACCACTATTGAGAAACAGCTGGCACGTACACAGCGCGATAAAAAGCGCCCGTTACTGCAGGTTGATTCTCCACCACGTGAAGTGCTTGAAGCATTAGCCGGTGAACGCAATCCTATGTATGAAGAGATTGCCGACGTCACGATTCGCACTGACGATCAGAGCGCGAAAGTGGTGGCTAATCAAATTATCAACATGTTGGAAAAGAGCTGATTGATGCTCTGATTGTTCGCCTGCGGGCAAAGCAGAAAAGGTGATACAGCGTCATGGAGAGGATTACCGTAACTCTTGGGGAGCGTAGCTACCCCATCACTATCGCCGCCGGATTGTTTGCAGATCCGGCTTCTTTTTGGCCGCTTAAGGCTGGCGATATGGCCATGCTGGTGACAAACCAGACGCTGGCCCCTCTTTACCTTGATGCAATGCGTGAACGCCTGGAGCAGGCGGGTGTGGTCGTCGATCAGGTGATCCTGCCTGACGGCGAACAGTTTAAAAGCCTTGCCGTCATGGATCAGGTTTTCACCGCCCTGCTGGAAAAACCGCACGGCCGTGACACGACTCTGATTGCACTGGGCGGTGGCGTTATTGGCGATCTGACCGGATTTGCCGCTGCCAGCTATCAGCGCGGCGTGCGTTTTATCCAGGTTCCTACCACCCTGCTGGCGCAGGTAGACTCTTCCGTTGGCGGGAAAACCGCTGTAAACCATCCGCTGGGCAAGAATATGATCGGGGCGTTTTATCAGCCTGCATCCGTCGTCGTTGATCTGGACTGCCTGAAGACGCTGCCTGCTCGCGAGCTCTCTTCCGGACTGGCGGAAGTGATCAAATACGGCATTATTCTTGATGGTGAATTTTTCAGCTGGCTGGAAGCGAATCTGGATGCCTTACTGGCGCTGGACGGCAGTGCCATGGCGTACTGTATTCGCCGCTGCTGCGAGCTGAAGGCTGAAGTTGTGGCCGCCGACGAGCATGAACATGGACAGCGGGCGCTGCTGAACCTCGGGCACACCTATGGTCATGCGATTGAAGCGCATATGGGCTACGGCAACTGGCTGCACGGTGAGGCGGTTGCCGCCGGCATGGTGATGGCCGCGCGTAATGCAGAACGTCTTGGGCAGTTCAGTCCGGCGGATACCGACCGCATTATCGCGCTGCTGCAGCGTGCCGGGCTGCCGGTTAACGGCCCCGAAAGTATGGCTGCCGCCGACTATTTGCCGCATATGATGCGCGACAAAAAAGTCCTGGCGGGCAAGCTGCGTCTGGTGTTACCGCTGGCTATCGGCAAAGCCGAAGTGCGCAGCGGAGTGCCGCATGATATGGTGTTGGCATCGATTCAGGATTGCCAAAAGCCTTGACTCATAATGTTATTATCAGGTCAGCCCGATGGCTGCTATTCTGAAGTTATCGCTTTTCATACGGAAGTGAACGGCGTAACCGCTCTGTGGGAGGAGGCTAAATGGACGAGTTTAAACCGGAAGACGAGTTAAAACCTGACACCAGTGACCGCCGACCACCGCGGTCGCGCAAAACGTCGTCACTACCAAAAGTACCGGTGTCACGCCAGCATATGATGATGGGCGTGGGTATTCTGGTGCTGTTGCTCCTGGTGCTGGGTATCGGTTCTGCACTGAAATCCCCGGACAGCCCGAGTGGACAGACTGCGCAGCAGCCTCCTGCCGGTGGAACCAGTGGTTCCGGTGGGGAAAAGAATATCGACCTTTCCGGCGCCTCGTCGATGAGTGGGCAGACCGCTGGCCAGCCTGCGGCTGGCGGACAAGCGTCGTCTCCGCAGGAGCTCAGCGCTTCGCAAATCTCGCCGACACCTACCGAAGCCGCACCGGTCCAGACCCCGCAGAATCAGCAGCGTGTTGAGTTGCCCGGTGACCTGAATAACGCCTTAAACAATCAGCAGGGACAAGTTGATGCGGCCTCTCAGGCCGGTATCGGTTCATCCTCGCTGCCGACAGGGCAGGCTACCGTTGGCGGCTCCGGCAGCAAACCGGCTACGACGAAAACGGCGAGTGCTCCGCATCAGAGCGCCGTACCGCAGAATAAGCCGGCAGCGGCGCATAAGCCTGTAGCCAGTAAGCCGGTGATGAGGGAGACTAAACCTTCTGCCACCGCCAGCCACAGCGCTGCCCCGCGTGCCCAAACGCCGTCCACCGCGTCCGGCACGGCGAGCCCCGCGGGTAATTATACGCTGCAGCTGAGCAGCGCCTCGCGTTCTGACACATTGAATGCGTGGGCAAGAAAGCAGAACCTGAGTGGTTATCACGTCTATCAGACAACGCGTAATGGGCAGCCCTGGTATGTTCTGGTCAGCGGTTCTTACACGACGTCCGCTGAAGCCAAGCGTGCGGTGGCAACACTGCCTGCTGAGGTGCGTGCTCAGAATCCCTGGGTGAAACCGGTGAGCCAGGTAAAAAAAGAAGCAGGAAAATAATCCCGTGCCGGGGCAACCCGGCTTTTCATGAAGTGTGAGTGTGTGACGACACGCAGACCTTTCAAAGCGCAGATATGCTGTCGGTGTAGCCACAGCCTGATGAGTAAAAAATTAACGACGGCATGAAAAAGAATCGCGCTTTTCTTAAGTGGGCAGGCGGCAAGTATCCATTGCTTGACGATATTAGACGCCATCTGCCAGAGGGTGATTGCCTGATCGAGCCGTTTGTCGGTGCCGGATCGGTATTCCTTAACACCCAGTATCCAAGCTATATCCTTGCTGATATCAATAGCGACCTGATTAACCTGTATAACATCGTCAAGGAACGCCCTCAGGCTTTCGTTGAGGACGTGCGCAAGCTGTTCACTATTGAGTCGAATGACTCCGTCGTCTACTACGCCAGGCGACAGGAGTTTAATCTCAGTCAGGATCCGTATCGCCGCGCGATGCTGTTCCTGTACCTCAATCGCCATTGTTACAACGGTCTGTGTCGGTATAACCTGCGCGGCGAGTTTAACGTCCCGTTTGGCAGCTACCGCAAACCTTATTTCCCCGAAGCCGAACTGTACTGGTTCGCCGAACGTGCGCAGAATGCGACCTTTGTTTGTGAATCTTATGATGTTACCCTGGCTAAAGCGTCAACGGGTGCCGTCGTGTATTGCGATCCTCCCTATGCGCCTCTTTCGGCTACCGCCAAGTTTACGGCCTATCACACCAACAGCTTCAGCATGCGTGAACAGCAGCATCTTGCTGAACTGGCTTCTGCCCTGTCGCAGGACAGCAATATTACGGTGCTGATTTCCAATCATGATACGCCGCTAACGCGGAACTGGTATCAGGGGGCGGTACTGCATGAGATCGAGGTACGGCGCTCGATTAGCCGCAGTGGCAACACGCGGAGTAAAGTGAGTGAATTACTGGCGCTGTATTCTGGCCGGTGAACAACAATGATCTGACCCTCAGGCCTGCGTCGCAGCCGCACTGGCTGCTTTCACGGTCGTCGGGGGTTTAGCCTGGGAGAAACGGATGAAACAGTTTTTAATCGCCCCTTCAATCCTTGCAGCAGATTTTGCCCGACTGGGTGAAGATACGGCGAAAGCGCTGGCTGCCGGCGGTGATGTGATACATTTCGATGTGATGGATAATCATTACGTTCCCAACCTGACGATGGGGCCGATGGTGTTAAAAGCCCTGCGCGATTACGGCATTACGGCGCCGATTGATGTGCATCTGATGGCTAAACCGGTCGATCGTCTGATCCCTGATTTTGCTAAAGCGGGTGCCAGCTATATCACCTTCCACCCTGAAGCCTCTGAACACGTCGATCGCACGCTGCAGCTGATTAAAGAAAACGGCTGTAAAGCGGGCCTGGTGTTGAATCCCGCTACGCCGCTCAGCATTCTTGAGTACGTGATGGACAAGCTCGATATTATTCTGCTGATGTCGGTGAATCCGGGCTTCGGCGGCCAGTCGTTTATTCCCGGCACGCTGAACAAACTGCGTGAGGTGCGTAAGCTGATTGATCAAAGCGGTTACGACATCCGTCTGGAAGTTGATGGCGGTGTGAAGGTCGATAATATCGGCGAAATCGCGGCGGCCGGTGCTGATATGTTCGTGGCCGGGTCGGCGATTTTTGGTCATCCCGATTACAAAAAAGTGATCGATGATATGCGCACTGAACTGGAAAAATCCCGCCATGGCTCATTTCACTGATATTCGCGCACTGGCCTTCGATCTGGATGGCACCCTTGTAGACAGCGCCCCGGGCCTGGCGAGTGCGGTTGACGCAGCATTAATCGAGCTTCAGCTGCCAGCGGCTGGGATAGAGCGTGTTTCCACCTGGATTGGCAACGGTGCCGACATTCTTATTGAACGTGCTCTGACATGGGCGCAGGGCCATCCGCCGCGTGAAGAAGCGCTGCGTGAAGCGCGTATTTTGTTTGATCAACATTATGCCGACACGGTCGAAGGCGGCAGCCTGCTGTATCCCGAAGTGAAGGAGACGCTGGCAAAGCTGGCGGCGCACAATTTGCCGATGGCGATTGTCACCAATAAACCCACGCCGTTTGTTGCCCCGCTGCTGCAGTCCTTAGGCATCGCAGAGTATTTCTCGCTGGCGATCGGCGGTGATGATGTGGCCGCGAAGAAACCGCATCCCGCGCCGCTGTTTATGGTACTGGGAAAATTTGGCCTGCTGCCTGGAGAGTTACTGTTTGTGGGCGACTCCCGCAATGATATTCTGGCGGCACAGGCGGCAGGATGTCCCTGTATCGGCATGACATACGGCTACAACTATGGCGAGCCCGTGGCCACCAGTCAGCCTGACATCACGCTCGATCACTTTAACGATCTAATGCCCGCGTTAGGGCTGTAATTATCAGGACGGAAACATGAAACCCATTGTATTTAGCGGCGCACAGCCTTCAGGTGAACTGACCATCGGTAACTATATGGGAGCGCTGCGTCAGTGGGTACAGATGCAGGATGACTTTCACTGTGTTTACTGCATCGTTGACCTGCACGCGATTACCGTGCGCCAGGATCCGGTTGCGCTGCGTAAGGCAACGCTGGATACGCTGGCACTCTATCTGGCCTGCGGTATCGACCCGCAGAAAAGTACCATTTTCGTGCAGTCACACGTGTCGGAACACACTCAGCTTGGCTGGATCCTGAACTGCTACACCTACTTCGGTGAACTGAGCCGTATGACCCAGTTCAAGGATAAATCCGCACGCTATGAAGAGAACATCAACGCCGGGCTGTTCGATTACCCGGTGCTGATGGCGGCAGATATTCTGCTGTATCAAACCAACCAGGTGCCGGTCGGTGAAGATCAAAAGCAGCATCTGGAGCTGAGCCGTGACGTTGCCGCGCGCTTTAACGCGATTTATGGCGATATCTTCAAGATTCCTGAGCCGTTCATTCCAAAATCCGGTGCCCGCGTGATGTCGCTGCTGGAACCGACCAGGAAAATGTCTAAGTCCGATGACAACCGCAATAACGTTATCGGTCTGCTGGAAGATCCGAAATCGGTGGTGAAGAAAATTAAGCGTGCGATGACCGACGGCGATGAGCCACCAGTCATTCGCTACGATGTGAAAAACAAACCGGGTGTGTCTAACCTGCTGGATATTCTGGCGGGCGTCACCGGGAAGTCGGTATCGGATCTGGAAAAAGAGTTCGACGGCCAGATGTATGGTCACCTGAAGGGTGCCGTGGCTGATGCGGTATCCGGCATGCTGAGCGAGCTGCAGGAGCGCTATCACCGTTATCGCAACGATGAAGCTTTCCTGGATCAGATTATGCGTGACGGTGCGGCGAAAGCCCGCGCACGTGCCCAGGAAACTCTGAAAAAGGTTTACGCTGCCGTCGGTTTCGTCGCTCAGCCGTAATCCTGAATGCAAAGTGGGTGGCCTGCGGGCACCCACTTTGCTTATCAGAACCAGCTTAGCTGCTCGCGCAGCGCCACCACCTCACCGACGATAATCAACGCCGGGCTTTCCACTTCCTCCGCCAGCTCCGCCAGTTCTGCCAGTGAACCCGTGACCACACGCTGACGCGTAGACGTGCCGTTTTCTACCAGTGCGACCGGCATTTCCGCTGACATGCCGTGTTTCATCAGCTGTAGACGAATTTCGGCCGCCTGGGCCAGCCCCATGTAGAACACCAGCGTTTGCCGTTCCGCGGCCAGATGCTGCCACTCCAGTTCGCCGTTTTGCTGCAGGTGGCCGGTAACCAGCCGCACGCTCTGTGCGTAGTCGCGGTGGGTCAGCGGGATCCCACTGTAGGCGGAACAGCCTGAGGCGGCGGTGATGCCGGGCACCACCGAGAAGGGGATATCCGCCCCCTGCAGTGCCTCCAGCTCTTCCGCACCACGGCCAAAGATAAACGGATCGCCGCCTTTCAGGCGCACCACCCGTTTGCCGCTCTGCGCCTGTTGCAGCAGGATCTGATTGATTTCGTGCTGGGGAACACAGTGATGGCCCGCACGCTTACCGACAAAAATGCGTTCGGCATCCCGGCGCGCCAGGGCCAGCACCTCATCGGATACCAGCCGATCGTAGACCACCACATCGGCCTGCTGAATCTGCTGAAGCCCCTTGAGGGTTAGCAACCCGGCATCGCCCGGCCCGGCACCCACCAGCACCACTTCGCCTCGCTGCTCCAGCGGTTCATTAAACAGCTGTTCGCTCAGCTGTTCTACCTGTCGGCTGTCACCGTTGGCCAGCGACTGCGCCAGCCGCTGGTGGTTAAACAATTTTTCCCAGAAACGGCGGCGCTGCCCCTGGCTGAACTGCTGTTTTACCCGCTGTCGCTGGGCTCCGCCCCAGGCCGCCAGTCGGCCAAGATGCAGAGGCAGTAACGCCTCCAGCTTTTCGCGCAGCATCCGGGCCATGACCGGCGCATTGCCGCCCGAGGAGACGGCAATCATCAACGGAGAACGATCGATAATTGACGGCATAATGCAGCTGGCGCTCTGCGGCGCATCCACCACGTTACAGAACATCCGGCGTGCGTCTGCGCTCTGGCTGACATGCTGGTTCAGCGCTTCGTCATCGGTAGCGGCAATGACCAGCCAGCAGTCGTCAAGCAGCTCCGGGCTGAACGGGGTGGTAATCAGGGTTGCTTTACCTTCCTGCTGCCAGAGTTGGAACTGCGCTGAAAACTCGCGGGCGCACACGCGCAGGGCGGCACCGCTTGCCAACAGCAGATGGGCTTTGCGTTCGGCAACGTCACCCCCCCCAACCAGCAGACAGGGTTTATCTCGTAGCTGACAAAACAGAGGAAGAAAATCCATAACGACTCACAAAAGAAAACGGCAGGAAGGGCTGTACGCGATAGTGCGTACAGCCAGGGAGGTGTCAGGCGGCTGAGGGCTCCGCAGCGAGGTTTATCTCGATCATTCCGTGGCAGATCCGTGCCGGATAGCTCGGGATTGAGTGACTTTCATCTTCCATACACAGGCCGTCACGCAGGCGAAAACGCTGTTTTTTCAGTGGGCTGGCGACCCACAGCTCCTGTTGATGTTCGGCGATAATGCCGCGCGACAGCACGCTGGCATGGGCAAAGGGGTCGATGTTGCTCAATGCAAATATCTGCTCATCTTCACCCGGGCGGAAAATAGCAATTTGCTGTCCTTCAACCAGAGCGCAGACGCCGGTAGCGGGCAGAATACGGGTCAACGGGCAAATCTCCTGCCACTGGCTCATACATTTTCCTCCAGTTGGATAATCTCAATTCTTTCCTGCACCTTCGCCGGGCGATGCTGTTCGCGCTCCGGAACCATCTGTACCAGCGGATCGCGCACGCTGCTGTTAACGAAGTGGGCAAAGCGGGCGCGCTGCTGCGCATCGTTGACCGTTTCACTCCACTCGCAGACCACCTGCGCACGCAGACGGGTAATATCGTCTTCCAGCTGCTGGTTGATGCCCAGTTTGT
Source organism: Erwinia sp. SLM-02 (assembly GCF_037450285.1). Classification (NCBI taxonomy): domain Bacteria; kingdom Pseudomonadati; phylum Pseudomonadota; class Gammaproteobacteria; order Enterobacterales; family Erwiniaceae; genus Erwinia; species Erwinia sp. SLM-02. The sequence goes on from NZ_JAQISN010000004.1 coordinate 402,956, forward strand.
CGTTAATCACCACCTGTCGCAGGTAGTCGATACCCCCTTCCAGATTGTCCAGCCAGACCGAGGTGCGCTGCAGCTTATCGGCGGTGCGGATATAGAACATCATAAAGCGGTCCAGATAGCGCATCAGCGTATCGCGGTCGAGGTCGGCGGCCAGCAGGTCGGCATGGCGAGGCTTCATGCCGCCGTTGCCGCAGACGTAAAGGTTCCAGCCTTTTTCAGTGGCAATAATACCCACGTCTTTGCCCTGTGCTTCGGCACACTCGCGGGTGCAGCCCGACACGCCGAATTTCATCTTGTGCGGCGTGCGTATGCCCTTGTAGTGGTTTTCCAGTGCGACGCCGAAGCCGACGCTGTCACCGACACCAAAACGACACCAGGTGCTGCCCACGCAGGTTTTCGCCATGCGCAGCGCCTTCGCGTAGGCGTGGCCGGTTTCAAAACCGGCGGCGATCAGCTGTTCCCAGATGGCCGGCAGATCGTCCTGCTGCGCACCGAACAGGCCAATACGCTGCGAGCCGGTGATTTTGGTGTACAGATTATACTGACGGGCAACATTACCGATGGCCATCAGCCCCTCGGGCGTGATCTCTCCGCCCGCCGAGCGCGGGATCACGGAGTAGGTGCCGTCTTTCTGAATATTGCCGAGGAACAGGTCGTTGCTGTCCTGCAGCGGCGTGTGTTCCGGCTTCAGCACATAGTCATTCCAGCACGAGGCCAGCAGCGATCCCACCGTTGGCTTACACACTTCGCAGCCGTAGCCCTTGCCGTATTTGGTGATTAGCTGATTAAACGACCGGATGTTATTCACGCGGATCAGGTGGTAAAGCTCCTGACGAGACCACGGGAAGTGTTCGCACAGGTGATGGTTAACTTCGATGCCCTGACGGCTCAGTTCGGCATTCAGCACCTGTGTGATCAGCGGAATACAGCCGCCGCAGCCGGTTCCGGCTTTGGTTTCCGCCTTCAGCGCGGCTACGCTGTGGCAGCCGTTTTGCACCGCCTGCACAATGGTGCCTTTGGTGACGTCAAAGCAGGAACAGATCTGCGCGCTGTCCGGCAATGACTCTACGCCAATAGAGGGTTTTGCCCCGGCATGCTCGGGCAGGATCAGCGCATCCGGATTGGCCGGCAGTTCAATGGCGTTTAGCGCCAGCTGCAGCAGATTACCGTAGTCGCTGGTGTCGCCTACCAGCACCGCGCCCAGCAGCGTTTTGTTATCCGCGCTCACGATCAGGCGTTTGTAGACTTCTTTATTTTCGTCGAGGTAAACGTAGCTGCGTGCGCCAGGCGTCCGGCCGTGGGCATCGCCGATGCCGCCCACGTCCACACCCAGCAGTTTGAGCTTGGCGCTCATATCAGCGCCTTCGAAGTGGCTGCTGCCGCCTAGCAGATGATCGGCAGCGATTTGTGCCATTTTATAGCCCGGCGCGACCAGGCCATAAACGTGCTCCCGCCAGGATGCACATTCACCGATAGCGTAGATATCCGCATCGCTGGTCTGGCAGCTGTCGTTAATCACCACGCCGCCGCGCGGGCCGGTGGCCAGATTACACTGCTTCGCCAGCGCATCCTGCGGGCGGATGCCGGTTGAGAACACGATAAAATCGACGTCGAGCTGCGTCTCATCGGCGAACTGCAGGGTTTTACCTCGCGGCGAGTGGTGCACGATCTGCCGGGTATTTTTCCCGGTGTGCACCTGTACGCCGATGCTCTCGATTTTACGTCTTAGCTGCTCCCCACCCATACGGTCGAGCTGTTCGGCCATCAGCACCGGGGCAAATTCGATAACGTGGGTTTCAATACCGAGATTTTTTAATGCGCCCGCGGCTTCCAGCCCCAGCAGCCCGCCTCCGACGACGGCACCGCGCTTGCTGCGGCGTGCACAGGCTTCAATGCCGTTGAGATCTTCAATGGTGCGGTAAACGAAACAGTCAGCGCCTTCCGCGCCGGGGATCGGAGGAACCCATGGCCGGGAGCCGGTTGCGATAACCAGCTTGTCGTAGGGCACCAGACGCCCGCCGTTGGCGTGGATCACTTTTTCTTCCCGATTGATCAGGATGGCGCGTTCGCCAATCAGGATGTTGATGCCGTGCTTCTGGTAATAGCCTTCTCTTACCAGCGACAGCTCTTCAGCCGTATGGTGGGAGAAATAGGCGGAAAGATGGACCCGGTCATAGGCCACGCGAGGTTCTTCGCAAAAGACAGTGATCTCAAACTGTCCGGGCAGTGACTTTTCCACCAGTTCTTCGATCAGGCGGTGGCCGACCATACCGTTGCCAATGATGGCGAGTTTGATGCTCATGCTTTGCCTCATTAATAAGATTCTGGTCGTACGATAACCTTTGGTATGTCGCGGTTATTGATGTGTATCAATCACACCCGGCAAATACCCATTAGTGGGTAGGTCTGCAAAAAAATGTTAGCCAGTTAACATTCTGAAATCAGAGGTTTTATGAATTTTTTTCCGAAAGTGGCGGACGGCAGAAGTTTGAGGGGAGGAGGGGATTTACCGGAGTGAAAGATAAAAAAAGCCGGTGATGATTCACCGGCTTGCTGGCTGCGCCATCATCGCAAATTAATGCGAGCCCATATGGCCGTGCAGCTTGTGTTTGCTGACAAAGCCCAGCAGCAGACACATGATAAACACCACCGCGTAGAGACCGTTAGCGGTAGCCAGCGCCGCGTGAGCACCGCCTTTTTCAACGATAGGGCCGGTTACCACGAAGGTGAGCATGGTTCCCACGGTGCCGCAGGTCAGAATAAAGTTCACCAGTTTTGGCGAAGAGACCTTCGTTTGCAGCGAACCCAGAGTGATGATGGTGGTGTAAATGGCGCTGGAGAAGAAGCCCAGGCTGAGCATAATCCACTTCAGCATGGATGCATCGGTGGTGGTGATAAACCAGTACATCAGTGCGGTAGCCAGCAGCGCCAGCAGCGTGACGATACGCTGCGGGTCGAAGAAGCGCAGGATGGCGCTGAATGCCCACATGCCGACCATGTAAGCGGTCCAGAAGTTACCCACCAGGCTACCGGCCTGGCCGATATCCATCCCCATGCTTTTCGTTGCATACTGCGGAACCCAGCCGATAAAGCCCAGCTGGCCCAGAATGTAGCAGAGTGCGGCAACCGCCAGGAAGCCCACGCCAACGCCCCATTTTTCTTTTTTAACCGGCTCGCCGCTGGTGGTTTTTTTGCCCAGCACTGGGAATTCAAAGCACAGCGCCAGAATAAAGATCGCCACGTAGATCACGCCGATGCAGACGTAAACCCAGTACCACGGCAGCGCGCGTGCCAGCAGGGCTGCAGCGATAATCGGGAAGATAGTACCGGCCATGCTGAAGAAGGAGTCGGTAAACAGCAGGCGTGAACCGCGCTGGCGTCCTTCATAAAGATGGGTGATCAGGAATGTCCCGATCGACATGGTAATCCCGCTCACCACGCCCAGCACAAACATGCAGAGCGAGAATACGCTCAGGCTGTGGCTGGTCATCAGCCCCAGCACCGCCAGTACCATCAGCACAAAGCCGAACATCAGCTGACGTTTTAACGGCACGATCTCCATCAGCCAGGCGTTAAGAAACACCGCCAGCAGGATCCCGGCATTAAGGAAGGTGAAAGTGTTGCTCATTTGAGCGACGGGGAGCTGGAAATACTCTGCTATATTCTCCAGTACCATGCCGGTTACGATAACCACTGCACCGGTCAACGCATAAGAGAAGAAGCTGATCCAGGTAAGTCCGATTCGATCGCGATTTGTCATTGTGGAAACCTGTCTGGAAGGTGGAGTCTCAGGCGAGGTACCTGAGAGATACCCCAGGAGTTTAACCACATTCGTGATCTGCATGAATATTTAATGAAACAATTATTTTCGTATTTCACTGTTAGTGTGATTTTAATCACACTTATTCATCGCTCCGTCACTTTTACGGCAATAGCCCGCTGCGTAAATAAAGGTAAAACGCTGGCGCGTTGGTAAGTGCCTATTTACAATCAGCGTTGTATTTATGGCTTATTGCCCTCAGTAAGGAATATTTCATGTTGAAACGCACTTTGACCGCGGTGGCGGCAGTTCTCGCACTGTCATCGATTTCTGCTTCTGCATTCGCCGCGAAAGGGGATACACATGTACTGCTGACCACTTCGGCAGGCAGCATTGAGCTGGAATTGAATAATCAGAAAGCCCCTGTTTCGGTAAAAAACTTTGTTGATTACGTCAACAGCGGCTTTTACAACAACACCACATTCCATCGTGTGATCCCAGGTTTTATGTTGCAGGGCGGGGGATTCACCACCGATATGCAGCAGAAACAGCCTAACGCGCCGATTAAAAACGAAGCAGATAACGGTCTGCTGAATAAACGCGGCACTATTTCGATGGCGCGTACCGCGGAAAAAGACAGCGCAACCAGCCAGTTCTTTATTAACGTCGCTGATAACGCTTTCCTCGATCACGGCCAGCGTGATTTCGGCTATGCGGTGTTTGGTAAAGTCGTTAAAGGGATGGATGTTGCCGATAAGATTGCCCAGGTGCCCACTCAGAATGTCGGCCCTTACCAGAATGTTCCCGTAACGCCGGTAGTGATCCTCTCCGCTAAAATCCTGCCTTAACGTTATGCGTTTCGCCTGAATCGGCCTGTGGGGCCGGTTCAGCTTTGCGGAAGCCATCGGTACTGCAAACAGATAAGCGCAACGGCGTAAAATCCGTAAAATAGCGGCGTAAATCGTTTACCGGAATTCGCCATGCTGCTGCTGATCGACAACTATGACTCCTTCACCTGGAACCTCTACCAGTATTTTTCTGAACTGGGCGCGGAGGTCATCGTTCGCCGCAACGACGATATCACGCTGGCTGAAATCGCCGCACTGAATCCCCGCCATCTGGTTATCTCTCCCGGTCCCTGTACGCCCAACGAGGCGGGGATCTCACTTGACGCGATCCGCCATTTTTCCGGGGATCTGCCGGTACTTGGCGTTTGCCTTGGACATCAGGCGATCGCGCAGGCGTTTGGTGCCAGAGTCGTTCGTGCCCGCAAGGTGATGCATGGCAAAACGTCGGCTATTGAACATAATGACGGCGGCGTTTTTTCCGGCCTGAACCACCCGCTTACCGTGACCCGTTACCATTCTCTGATTGTGGAGACGGGCACGCTGCCGGATGAATTTGAGCTGACGGCCTGGACACTGCGTGACGGTCAGCCCGATGAAATTATGGGATTTCGTCATCGCACGCTGCCGCTTGAAGGCGTGCAGTTTCATCCGGAAAGCATCCTGAGCGAGCAGGGACACCAGCTGCTGGAAAATTTCCTGCGCTACTGAGTTAGTGTTTGCCTTTTTTTGATTTTTTATGCATATTTCATGACTATATTTTCACATTAAAGCAACGATTAAACGGCGAGGTGATTGATGGCAGCGGAAAAATTAGCGGTAACGCGGGCAACGTTCGATGAAGTGATTTTGCCTGTTTATGCACCAGCGCAGTTCGTTCCGGTCAAGGGCAAAGGGAGCCGTATCTGGGACCAGGAGGGGAAAGAGTACGTTGATTTCTCCGGCGGTATTGCCGTAACGGCGCTGGGCCACTGCCATCCGGCGCTGGTCGAGGCACTCAAAACTCAGGGTGAAACTCTCTGGCACACCAGCAACGTTTTCACCAATGAGCCGGCCCTGCGCCTGGCCAGCAAGCTGATTGCTGCCACCTTCGCCGAGCGCGTGTTTTTTGCAAACTCCGGTGCCGAAGCTAACGAAGCCGCATTCAAGCTGGCTCGCTATTATGCGACCCAGCGCCACAGCCCGTTCAAAAGCAAGATCATCGCCTTCCATAACGCCTTCCACGGCCGCACCCTGTTTACCGTTTCCGTGGGCGGGCAGCCTAAGTACTCCGACGGCTTCGGTCCCAAGCCTGCCGATATCGTCCATGTGCCCTTTAACGACCTGGCGGCGGTCAAAGCGGTTATCGACGATCACACCTGCGCCATCGTGGTGGAGCCGATTCAGGGTGAAGGCGGCGTGACGCCGGCCACCCAGGAATTTATGCAGGGGCTGCGTCAGCTGTGCGATGAACATAATGCACTGCTGGTGCTGGACGAAGTGCAGAGCGGCATGGGCCGCAGTGGCAAACTGTTTGCTTATGAACACTACGGCGTGAAGCCGGATATCGTCACCACGGCGAAAGCACTCGGCGGCGGTTTTCCGGTCAGTGCGATGCTGACCACCAATGAGATTGCCTCGGTCATGGCCCCTGGCGTTCACGGTACTACCTACGGCGGGAACCCGCTGGCCTGTGCGGTGGCGGAAGCCGCGCTGGATATTATCAATACGCCAGCGGTGCTGGAGGGCGTCGCGCAGCGCCGTCAGCTGTTTGTTGATGCCCTGCAGGCGCTGGATGCAAAACTGGATTTGTTCAGCGAAATCCGCGGGATGGGCCTGCTGATCGGTGCCGCGCTGAAGCCGCAGCACGCTGGAAAAGCGCGTGACATCCTGAATGCCGCGGCGGCCGAAGGCGTCATGGTGCTGGTGGCCGGTACTGACGTAATGCGCTTTGCGCCGTCGCTGGTCATCGACACTGCGGATATCGCCGAAGGGATGAAGCGCTTTGCAGCGGCGGTGGAAAAAGTTATCGGCTAGGACGTTTTGCGCAAACGGCGGGAAAGCCAGTGCCCCTGATGCGGTCGCTGGCTCCAGGCCAGTGACGAGATGGTGTGCATCGTACTGAGGTGGCCGAGAATACGTTTCACGTGCCGCTCCAGTATGGTGACCGGCCCCTGATGGAAATCCTCCGGCGCTTCCAGCACGTTGCTGTCGGAGCTGGGGCCGTCATATTCCAGGCGCTGCTGGCAGCGCTGCAGGGCGATTTCGCAGGATTGCAGATAGCGCTGTGCCAGCGATTCGGTCAGCATAGTGTGCTCCCGCGCCAGAATGGTCATCGCATTAATATGCTCGACGATAAACTGGCTGTGGGTCACCCACAGCTGCATATCCTTGAGGTAGCTGGCGTTAAAGTTAGGCTCCTGCATCGCCTGGTGCAGGGAATTAAACAGGGCGTTATGAGCCTGATTAACGCGCATGCGCTGCCACGCCAGCTTGACCGGATCCTGTTCCTGCCCCAGTAATAGCTGGAGTGCTTCCTGATAAGCACCCAGCGCATCGTGGGCATTCTGCCGCAGCAGTCCGCTCTGCCACTGTGGCCACAGCCAGATCATCCCACCGAAGGCAATCAGACAGCCAATCAGCGTATCCATCAGGCGCGGTACAAGCAGCTGCGCGCCGTTCAGCGACAGCAGCTGCAGTGTAAATACCGTGGTGATGGTAAAGCCGATGGTGGCCCAGCCGTAGAACTTACGGATAAACAGGTTACCAATCAGCGTCAGGGCCAGCATCACCAGCAGCATCACCGATTCCGGCGCGTGCAGGCGTAGCATCACGGCCGCAATGACCAACCCGGCCAGCGTGCCCATGGCACGGTGCTGGATCCGCACTCGCGTGGCTCCGTAGCCGTTCAGACTGACGAACATCACCGTCATCAGGATCCAGTAGGGTTTGGGCAGATTAAAAAACAGCGCCAGCGAGCTGGCAAAGGCCAGCATGATCCCGTAGCGCGACGCGCTGCGCAGGCCGGGTGATTTTAGCGACAGGTAGCTTTTCAGGGCCGGGATCAGCGGCAGGCGGCGCTGGCGATCCGCCATCAGATCGCGTCGATACAGCGGTCGCTGGGTGCGGAGCACGCGGGCGATACGGCTGAAGTGGTAATAACAGAAATTGCCCACCGGATTGTCTTTGTTCTGCCGGGATATTTTTTCCAGCGCCTGCAGCGGTTTGTCCATGGTGAAACGTTCAGGATAGCGATGATAGAGAATGTCATCGGCCAGCACCCGCAGCCTGGCGGCAATGGTCTGTGCGTTCCAGCGGATCACCGCCTCGGCGTGGCTTTGCTCCACCAGTTTCTGAACTTCTTCCGGCTGATGCAGGCTGACCGAAATATGCTCCTGCAGATCCAGCGCCACCTGAAATGCACGCGTCAGCCGCTGGTAGTGGTTATCCTGGCTGGCGGACAGCATATACATCTGCTGATAACAGGTATTAATCAGGTCAACCGCTTTTTGCTGGCGAGCCAGCAGCGGCGGAAGCGCGGTCTGCGGATCGGTCAGCCGGGTCAGCAGCGTATATTTTGCCTCGCAGTAGTCGGCCAGTTCGCGGTAGAGCAGGCTTAGCGTTTCCCGCATCGGCTGCTCTTTCCACAGCCGGAACCACAGCCAGTTGAACAGGCCGTACCAAATGGTGCCGAGAATATAGAGCAGCGGGGGCTGCCAGAGGGGGACTCTGCCGGCAAGGCTGAGGGTGAAAATGGCGGCAATTAACGAAGCGGGAAGCAGCCGACCGTGCAGCGGACTGATTTCCGCAGTGACGCCCAGCAACAGAGCCATCACCAGCATAATGATCGGCAACGGCACCCCTTTTTCGCCCGCATACAGGATCAGAAAGCTACAGAAGGCAAACAGGCTGCCACCAATAATCAGGCGTTTAAAAAAGCGTTTATGGGGGGTATCAAGACCGGCGTTGTTGCAGCAGGCGGGAACTAACGAGAAGAGTAAACCCTGTCTGAGATCGCCCAGCAGCCAGCCAATGGCTATCGGCAGGCACAGCACCAACGTTTGCCGCAGTGCATAGTTGACTTCAGGGTGATAAATGATTCTCCGCCACATGCCTAACACCACATAAAAAAGGGCGCGACCAGGCTGTCGCGCCCCAGAGTCAGAACCGCTTAGCGCGTACCGTAAACCACGATAGTTTTACCGTGCGCGGAAATCAGGTTTTGATCTTCCAGCATTTTCAAAATACGGCCCACGGTTTCACGAGAACAGCCCACGATCTGGCCGATCTCCTGACGGGTGATTTTGATCTGCATACCATCCGGGTGGGTCATGGCATCTGGCTGTTTGGCCAGATTCAGCAGCGTTTGTGCAATACGCCCCGTCACATCCAGGAAGGCGAGGTTACCGACCTTCTCAGAGGTGACCTGCAGACGGCGTGCCATCTGCGAAGAAAGACGCATCAGAATGTCAGGGTTAACCTGAATCAGCTGACGGAATTTTTTATAAGAGATTTCAGCTACTTCACAGGCACTTTTTGCGCGCACCCACGCGCTACGTTCCTGGCCTTCTTCGAAAAGACCCAGTTCGCCAATGAAGTCGCCCTGATTGAGGTAGGAAAGAATCATTTCTTTGCCTTCTTCATCCTTGATCAGCACCGCTACTGCGCCTTTGACGATGTAGTAGAGGGTTTCTGCCTTTTCACCCTGATGAATCAGGGTGCTTTTGGATGGATATTTGTGAATATGGCAATGTGACAGGAACCATTCGAGTGTTGGGTCTGTTTGCGGTTTGCCGAGAACCATTCGCTGTTATCCTCTATTGTAATCGTGCCTAAATATACCCTTTTTATCACTCAGGTTGCAGAAATGTTAACTGCTTTTTGAAATATTTCGGGTAAACAGGGACGGAATTCCCTGTCAGGCGCTTCCCATAGGAAAATCAAACGGGCCATACCATTAAGAGTCTGGCTCATCCTGTTGTCCCGTTTTCACCATGCATTGCAATGCCAGAATATTAATACAGCACCGTTTGTAGCACAGCTTGACCTGGCTGTCTCGTGTTGTCTCATGTTGTCTCGCTTCAGCAGGGTGCTAAAAGGCGGAGCGGCCTTTTCTGTTGCGGGTAAAGCGGTGTGCAGGCCTGCCGCGACCTCCCTGATTTGCCTCGTTGCCACGGGGATCACGGTCGATAAACAATCACGCTATGGCACGGTTCGTCACGGAGATGACGCTATTTTATGCTTCTATCACGGTATCCGCGCTACCGGTGTCATGCCGTTCCCTGCTGACGGTGAAGGTCGCCATCGGATGGAGTCATGCTGGAAGCGCCTCTCACCGTTAAAGGAGTAACTATGAAATCTCAAATCGCGTCACTGATTCAGGAAATCACCCCACGAGTGCTGCAATGGCGTCGGCATATTCATCAAAATGCCGAGCTCTCCTTTCATGAGCAAAAGACGGCGGATTATGTTGCCGGTGAGCTCCAGCAGTTTGGCGTATTAACGCTCACCCGCCCTACGCCAAACAGCGTGCTGGCGGAGTTAAAAGGGGCGCGCCCCGGCCCCTGTATCGCGCTGCGTGCCGATATGGATGCCTTGCCGATCCACGAGCTGAACCAGGAGCCTTTTACCTCGCGCAATGACGGGGTCATGCACGCCTGCGGTCATGATTCGCATACGGCCATGCTGATGGGCGCGGCCTGGGCGCTCTGCCAGCTGCAAAAACAGATTGCCGGGACGGTGAAGTTTATTTTTCAACATGCGGAGGAGGTTCCGCCGGGCGGGGCGCAGGAGCTGGTCTCTCTGGGCGTGCTTGACGGAGTTTCGATGATTTTTGGCCTGCACGTGATGCCGGCATTTCCAACCGGTACGGTGAGTTACACCGAAGGTGTTTTCAGCGCGGCCAGTGATAATTTCGATCTGATCCTGCAGGGGAAAGGCTCGCATGCCGCTCTGCCACATACGGCGTGCGATCCCGTGGTGTTAGGGGCCGGGGTAGTCCAGGAGCTGCAGCAAATCGTTTCACGCAGGCTGGATCCTAACGAGGGCGCCGTGCTCAGTATCGCCAGTTTTATGGCCGACGGGGGCTACAACGTTATTCCGGATACGGCGCATCTCAGAGGCACGCTGCGCACGCTGAGTGAAAAAACGCGTACTGAAATCCCAAAAATGATGGAACAGATGCTCGGTGGTATGACCGCGGCGGTCGGGGCGAGCTATAAGCTGGACTGGACGAAGGGTTATACGCTGGGCTTCAATCATCCGGATGCCTGCCGCTTTGCCGCAAAAAATGTGGTCGATACGCTGGGAGCCGATGCGTTGAAAATCATGCCGCATCCGATGTTTGGCTGTGAAGACTTTTCAGCCTACCAGCAGGTGATCCCCGGATGCTTCCTGTTTATTGGCTCCGGAAACGAACAGAAAGGAACCTGCTGGAGTTTGCATAATCCGCACTTCCGCCTGGATGAAGACGTACTGCCAATCGGCGTGAAGCTGCACATTGGCTTTATCCACCAGCAGCTGATGTCATAGCTGCTTATGTCACCGGATTAGCTGATTTTTTTGCCTTCGATCAGGCGTTTGACCAGGGGGCCCATAATCAGCTCCATCGCCAGGCCCATTTTCCCGCCTGGCACGACCAGGGTTTTAATATGGGAGATAAACGAGCCCTGAATCATGGTTAGCAGGTAGGGGAAATCGATATCTTCCAGCCCCTGGAAGTGGATCACCACAAAGCTTTCATCAAGCGACGGGATACCCCGCGCGGCAAAGGGGTTGGACGTGTCCACGGTCGGCACACGCTGGAAGTTCAGATGCGTTCGGGAGAACTGCGGCGTGATGTAATTAATGTAATCCTCCATCGAGCGCACCACGGAATCCATCACCGCTTCACGCGAGTGGCCGCGCTCGCTGGTGTCACGCACCAGCTTCTGGATCCACTCAAGGTTAACGATGGGCACTACGCCGACCAGCAGGTCGACGTTTTCCGCCACGTTGTTCTGTGGCGTCATCACGCCGCCGTGCAGCCCTTCATAAAACAACACGTCGGTCGGCTCAGGCAATGGCTGCCAGGGCGTGAAGGTTCCCGGCACCTGATTCCACGGCACCGCTTCATCGTAGGTATGCAGATATTTGCGTGACTGACCTTTTCCGGTACGGCCATACTCAATAAAGGTCTGCTCCAGTAGCCCGAAGTCATTTGCCTCCGGGCCGAAGTAGCTGATGTGCTTACCCATATCCCGCGACTTGCGGATGGCCATATCCATCTCCGGACGGGTGAACCGGTGGAAGCTGTCACCCTCGACCTCTGCCGCCCGCAGGTTAAGCTGCTGGAAAATTTTCCTGAAGGCGACGCTGGTGGTGGTGGTTCCTGCACCGCTGGAGCCGGTGACGGCGATAACCGGGTGTTTGGCTGACATGGTAAACAACTCCCTGAGATATGGTCGGACTGACGGATCATTCCTAACATGTTTACTGGTGAAAAGTCATCCTTGCTGCGTATCGGGCAGGAAAAATGCGATCAGCCGTTAAACTGACCGCGCGGCATGATATTGACGGTTTCATGCAGTTCCGACCAGACCAGCACGGCCTCACCGTTGGCCAGCTGGCGGTGAACATCTTTTACTTTCTGCGCCAGCGATCGCTCCTGCTCGCCGTAGTCGGTGCCCTCACGCAGAACGAAGGTTTCAATCAGGTTATCAAGGGTTTCAGGATCGAGTTCTTTCCAGGGAATAATCATCAGGGTTCCAGCCAGGTTGAAAGCCATTGCGGTATACGCTGTTCCAGCCACATTTTCGGCTGGCGGAGCGTACCGCCTACAAAACCAACGTGTCCGCCGTAGCGGGTCAGCTGATACTCAATATTCGGTGGCAGCGTGGCCGGATCCGGGATCACTTCGGCGGTCATAAAGGGATCGTCCAGCGCATGAATGATTAACAGCGGCTTGCTGACGCCGGGCAGCAGCGGCAGTCCGCTACAGCGCCGATAGTAGTCCGTCGCATCGGCGAAGCCGTGCGCTCTGGCGGTAATCGCATCATCGAAGGCGCGGAGCTTTTTCAGTGCCCGCAGCTGCGGCAGTTCGACGGGCAGCGTGCCAGGCCAGGCCATCAGTTTGCGTGCGGCATTTTGTTTCAGCAGATTAAGCAGGTAGCGCTGATAGACGCGGGAAAAGCCCTGTTCCAGCCGCTGGCTACAGGGTTCCAGCATCAGCGGGGCGGAAACGACCACGCCCGCGTCCAGCAGGCAGCGCTCTCCCTGCTGGCCCATCAGGCAGGCCAGCATATTGCCGCCAAGGGAGATGCCGACGGCGGCCGTGGGAACCTGGCCCCACTCATCACGCAGCCACTGCAGAAAATAGCTGGCGTCTCCGGTTTCTCCGGAGTGATAAATGCGATTCAGGCGGTTCGGCTCACCGCTGCAGCCGCGAAAATGCATCACCACGCCCAGCCAGCAGCGATCTTTCCACGCCTGGAGCAGGCCGTGTGCGTAGGGGCTGTTGAAGCTGCCTTCCAGTCCATGAAACAGGACCACCCGGGGTTTATGCCTTGCCTGCGCCGGGTCTTCGCTCCAGGCGAGGTCGACAAAATCGCTGTCCGGCAGCGTTAAGCGCTGCCAGTGAGGTTGCAAAGTAATGCGCCGGCGCACTAGCCGCGGCAGAATGGTTTGCAGGTGAGGATTACGCCCTCCCGGCAGGGGACGAAAAGATTTGTCATCCAGGTGACTGAAAATCATTGGGTCAGAGCTTGTAGGATCCATAACTCGCTGTTAGCTTCTTCGGGTTGTTTATTTCTTCAGGGGTGGGGAGCACCCGTTCTATGGAACTGAGCCTGTTTCTGTCTATGTTAGGTTTTCTCTGGGTCGCCGCTATAACGCCTGGCCCTAATAATATGTTACTCACCGCCTCCGGTGCCAACTTTGGTTTCTGGCGATCGCTGGCGCTGATGGTTGGCATAATGCTCGGCATGCAGATCATGCTGCTGATGGTCGCGTTTGGTATTGGCGGATTGATCCTTCTTTATCCCTCCCTGCATTTGCTGATGAAGATCGCCGGGAGTCTTTATCTGCTGTGGCTGGCGTGGAAAATCGGCACGGCGAAGTACGAGAAGCTGGAAACCGGTGACGGCCCGGCATCGCCAATGCCGTTCTGGCAGGGCGGCCTGCTGCAGCTGATTAACCCCAAGGCCTGGCTGATGGTGTTGGGTGCCGTAGCCAGCTTCAGCCTGGCCGGAGAAGCCTACTCTGGCTCGATCGTTGCCATCAGTATTGCGCTGGTGATAGTCAATCTGGCCTCAGGGGTGATCTGGCTGGGCTTCGGCACGCTGATCGGCCGCATCCTGCGCAGCCGCCGGGCATGGACGATTTTTAATGTGTTTATGGGCCTGCTGACCGCTGCCTGCGTGCTGCTGATCTGGCACTGATATCCGGGGCGTGTTCAGCACACGCCCTAAGGTTTAAAGCCATCGGTCTTTAACAGGCTGTTCAACACGCTGAGGTCGGTTTCAAACTCCAGCGTGTCATTCTCCAGCAGGCGAATATGCTGTTGGGCAAACGCCGAGTGCAGCGCCTGTAGCGCCTGTAAATATTGCTGTTCAATCTCGTCGGTCCTGCCGTGCAGGCTCAGCTGCTGTGACAGTGACAGGCCGCGCTTCACCACATTAGTAACCTGCGGCAGATAGCGCTGCAGAAAGGCCGTACCGGGCTGAACATCGGCAGGATCCTCCTGCATACACCCCAGAATGCGCTGCGCGTAGTCAATAACCCCGTCCAGCTCCTTTTGTAACAGCGCCGGCAGCGGAGACTGTTGCTGTAATCGGTAGATTTCCTGCCAGAAGAGGGTAAAGGGGCGCTGGGCATCGGTCAGATCGGCGTGCTCCTGGGCGGCGGACAACGCTTCGCTATCATCCCCGCAGGCCTGTTTTTCCGCCGCCGGCGCCGCTGTTTTTTTGGGCCCGAACCCGATGTCCGGATCTGCATCCTCGGCAATAGCGTTGCGCCGCCTGGCTCTGTCGACGAGCCACTTCTCGCGAACGGCAGTCAGCAGCGTTAACGCAACAAACAGGCCAAAAAACACCTCATGCGAGACGTGTTCGTAAATCATCACATAGGCGATACCTGAAACCAGTAGCAGCAGCAGGGGGGAAACAGCCGGGGTATTTTGACGGCTGGCGAGGGCGATAAAGTAGCCTGATGCGGCCATCCAGCAGGGCGTGGCGATCGGATCGCCAAAAAACAGCCACAGCATTCCGGCCGGCAGGCTCCAGCAGAAACAGCGGCGGCAGTAAACGAACAGATGTAGCAGAACGATCATGCTGGGCCAGACGAGAAACAGAAAGTCATTCTGGCCGTCGGAACCGGTCAGGGTGGCACGGGAGTGTTCTTCTGAGTGGCCCAACACCGTGCAAATGCTGATGAACAAGGCGACGAAAACGTACAGTACCAGCTGTACGGCGATCTTTGACCCGCGCGAGCGGTTGTAAAGGCCACTAAACCCGCCCTCAGCTTCGCCCTTCAGTTTACCGACGGCAGCCGCGCGTTGAGCTTCAGTGGCTTTCATTGGTTTCAACCCGTTCCTGCGGTGCCGCTTTCGCCTGAACAATCCCCGCGATGCGCTGCTTCATTTCCTGCTCCATATTGCCCAGCTCCTGTTCCACTTCCAAGCGACGCTGACGTGCATCGGTCGCGATGGTTAGCGTCTCTTCCAGCGTGTCGAGCAGCCGCGACTGCACGTCACGCAGGGTTTCGATGTCTACCACCGATCGTTCCACCTGGGTGGCGGTTTCCACACTACCGCTTTGTAGCCGCTCCGCATTGCGCTTCAGCATCTGATTGGTGGTATCGGCGACGTCTTTCTGCAGCTGCGCGGCCTGGCGCTGAGAGTAGAGCGAGATCCCCAGCACTATCTGGCTTTTCCAGACTGGAATGGTGGTGAGAATACTGCTCTGAATTTTTTCCGCCAGCGACTGGCTGTTGCTCTGCATCAGGCGGATCTGTGGTGCGGTCTGAACGGCGAGGGTGCGCGACAATAGCAGATCGTGCAGGCGGCGCTCAAAACGCTGGATCGCCGCCAGCAGGTCACTCACGTGCTGTGCATCCATGGCATCGCCCGTTTCCCGGGCGCGGGCCTGTGCCTCGGCCAGCTCATGGCTTGCGGTCAGCTCAAGCTTCTGCTTACCGGCGATGATATGCAGACTGACCTGCTGGAAGAACTCGCGATTGCGCTGGAACAGCTGCTCCAGAGTGGCAATATTCCGCAGCAGTCCGGTTTGTGCCTGGGCCAGTTTTTGTGTCAGCGAATCAACCTGCTGCGTCAGGGTGTGGTATTCCAGCAGCGTGCGTTCCACCCGGTTGAACAGGCTGCCAATCAGCGGCACGGAAGCCAGCCAGCTTTTTGGCTGACCCAATATGCCGGGATCGACGCCCTTCACTTTCTGCAACAGGTCGGTAATTTGCTGACCGACCTCGCCTGCATCCTTAGCACGAACTTCAGCCATCAGCGTATCGGCAAAGCGTGAGATGCCGTTCATGGTGTTAGCACCATAGGCAATCGCCATCAGCGGATCGTTGATATCGGTCTGTGCAATCAGCGCGGCAACCTGCTGCTGTTCACTTTCATTGAGGACAGGAGCCGCGGCGGTATCCGTTAATTCGCGGGAGAGAGCGAGTTCCGACATAAGAATATCCTTATTTATTATGTGGTAATCATTCAGGCGGGATTAAGGTAACAGGAAATGGCGAAGAGACAAACAACCGTGCCACGCGGATGAATAGGCTATCGGGCCTGACGCGGTGCTATGTGCGCTTTCCGGCAGGCTTTTGCGGAAAAACTACTAAGCACACTTTAATATAAAAAAGAATTTTTAATTACTTTATTGCGATAGTCGCGCCCGGTTACAAAGGAGGTGTTCACCGATAACAACAATACTGGAGCGGGCTATGGCGGGTAAATTTACGATTTCAATTCTGGCAGCGGCACTGGGGCTGGCAGCACTTAACGCACAGGCGGTGGACGTGACCGTCGCTTATCAGACATCCGCAGAGCCGGCAAAAGTTGCGCAGGCCGACGGCACCTTCGCCAAAGAGAGCGGGGCAAACGTTGACTGGCGCAAGTTCGACAGCGGCGCCAGCGTGGTCAGGGCACTGGCTTCCGGCGATGTGCAGATTGGTAACCTCGGCTCCAGCCCGCTCGCCGTCGCGGCCAGCCAGGGCGTGCCGATTGAAGTCTTCCTGCTGGCCTCGCAGCTCGGTAACTCCGAAGCGCTGGTCGTGAAAAAGAACATTAAGGATCCGAAGGACCTGATTGGTAAACGTATTGCCGTACCGTTTATCTCCACCACGCACTACAGCCTGCTGGCCTCGCTGAAGCACTGGGGCATTAAGCCGGGCCAGGTTCAGATTATTAACCTGCAGCCACCGGCCATTATTGCCGCCTGGCAGCGCGGAGATATCGACGGTGCCTACGTCTGGTCACCGGCGGTAAACCAGCTGGAAAAAGACGGCACCGTACTGACCGACTCTTCACAGGTTGGGAAATGGGGGTCGCCGACGCTCGATGTCTGGGTGGTGCGTAAGGACTTTGCCGAGAAGCATCCTGAGGTGGTCACCGCTTTTGCCCGCAGCGCGCTGGCTCCGCAAAAAGCCTATATCGACAACCCGGAAGCCTGGCTGAAGCAGGATGACAACCTGAGCAAGCTGTCGCGCCTGAGCGGCGTACCGACCGAAGATGTGCCGGTGCTGGTGAAGGGCAACACCTATCTGACAGCGCAGCAGCAGGTGCAGGAGCTGAACGGCCCGGTGAATAAGGCGATTGTTGATACCGCTAACTTCCTGAAAGAGCAGGGCAAGGTACCGCAGGTGGCCAGCGACTACAGCAGCTTTGTCACCGATCGTTTTGTTAAACCCCTGACGCAATAAGCGAGGTAAAGCCGATGCTGTCCGTCTCTCATCTCAGCGCCCGCTATCAGAACCAGCTGGCGCTCCAGGATATTAATCTGTCGATCGACAGCGGTGAGCTGCTGGTGGTGCTGGGGCCGTCCGGCTGCGGCAAAACAACGCTGCTGAACCTGATTGCCGGCTTTATCCCGGCGGAGAGCGGCAGCATTACGCTGGATGGCAAGGCGGTCACCGGCCCGGGTGCCGATCGCGGCGTGGTGTTCCAGAATGAGGGGCTGCTGCCCTGGCGTAACGTGCTGGATAACGTCGCCTTCGGCCTGCAGCTGGCCGGGATAGAGAAAAATGAACGGCGCGAAATCGCCCGGCAGATGCTGAAGAAAGTGGGACTGGCGGGCGCAGAACGCCGCTTTATCTGGCAGCTTTCCGGCGGGATGCGTCAGCGGGTGGGCATTGCCCGCGCGCTGGCGGCCGATCCGCGGCTGCTGCTGCTGGATGAACCGTTCGGCGCGCTGGATGCGTTTACCCGCGAACAGATGCAGGAGCTGCTGCTGACGCTCTGGCGCGACAGCGGCAAGCAGATCCTGTTAATCACCCACGACATCGAAGAGGCGGTATTCCTTGCCAGCGAGCTGGTGCTGTTATCGCCTGGCCCCGGCCGCGTCGTTGAACGCCTTGCGCTGGATTTCGGCCGCCGCTACGCCAATGGCGAACCGTGCCGGTCGATTAAGTCCGACCCGGCGTTTATTGAACGCCGTGAATATGTCCTTAGCCGGGTATTCCACCAGCGCGAGGTGTTGGTATGAGCTCACTGATTAATGAAAAAAGCACGGTTCGCCATCCGCGTCTGCGCTGGCCGCTGTCCCGCCAGCTGACGCTGAGTAGCGCCACCCTGGTGGTGGTTGTCGCGGTGTGGTGGCTGGTGACCGCGCTTCAGCTGGTGGCGCCGCTGTTCCTGCCGCCGCCGCAGCAGGTACTGCAGAAGCTGCTGACGATCGCCGGCCCAACCGGCTTTATGGATGCCACCCTGTGGCAGCATCTGGGTGCCAGCCTGACCCGTATTTTGATCGCGCTGCTGGCCGCGGTGGTGATTGGCGTGCCGGTGGGTATTTTTATGGGGCTGAGTGAGACGGTTCGCGGCATTCTCGACCCGCTGATTGAGCTTTATCGCCCGGTACCGCCGCTGGCCTATCTGCCGCTGATGGTTATCTGGTTTGGCATTGGCGAAACGTCGAAAATCCTGCTGATTTACCTGGCGATATTTGCCCCGGTAGCGATGTCCGCGCTCGCGGGGGTGAAAAGCGCTCAGCAGGTGCGCCTGCGTGCCGCGCGTTCGCTGGGCGCCAGCCGCTGGCAGGTGCTGTGGTTTGTCGTCCTGCCCGGCGCGCTGCCGGAAATTCTCACCGGTTTACGCATTGGTCTGGGCGTGGGCTGGTCAACGCTGGTGGCGGCCGAGCTGATTGCCGCCACGCGCGGCCTTGGTTTTATGGTGCAATCCGCGGGGGAGTTCCTCGCCACCGATGTGGTGCTGGCAGGCATTGCGGTGATTGCCCTGATTGCTTTTGCACTTGAGCTGGGGCTGCGTGCCTTACAGCGTCGTTTAACCCCGTGGCACGGAGCACAGTCATGAACGAACGTATTACTATTCAGCCGCTTGGGCCTTACATTGGTGCTCAGGTCAGCAATCTGGATTTACGCCTTCCGCTTAGCGATGGCCAGTTTGAACAGCTTTACCATGCGCTGATCCGCCACCAGGTGCTGTTCCTGCGCGATCAGCCGATAACGCCGCAGCAGCAGCGAGCGCTGGCCGCGCGCTTCGGCGATCTGCATATTCATCCGGTCTATCCTCATGCTCCCGGCGTGGAGGAAGTTATCGTGCTGGATACCCACGATGATAATCCTCCGGATAACGATAACTGGCATACCGACGTGACCTTTATTGAAACGCCGCCCGCCGGGGCGATTCTTGCGGCAAAGCACCTGCCTGAAACCGGCGGCGATACGCTATGGGCCAGCGGAATTGCCGCCTGGGATGCGCTGTCCGGGCCGTTGCAGCAGCTGCTAAGCGGGCTGCTGGCGGAACACGACTTTAAGAAATCGTTCCAGGAGTACAAATATCGCGGTAGCGAAGAGGAGCATCAGCGCTGGCAGCAGGCGGTCGCGAAGAACCCCCCGCTGCTGCATCCGGTGGTGCGCACCCATCCGGTCAGCGGTAAGCAGGCGCTGTTTGTTAACGAAGGCTTCACCACGCGCATTGTTGGCATCAAGGAAAAAGAGAGTGATGCGCTGCTGCGCTTCCTGTTCGCCCATATCACTAAACCGGAGTTTCAGGTCCGCTGGCGATGGCAGGAGAATGACGTGGCGATTTGGGATAACCGGGTGACTCAGCACTACGCCAATGCCGATTATCTGCCGCAGCGGCGCATCATGCACCGCGCGACGATCCTGGGGGATAAGCCGTTCTACCACGGCGAAAAGAACCGTAGTTAAAATGACTGTACCGGAGCGAGACAAGGCGTCAGGAACTGAGCGAGCGGAGCATACTGATGTATGTGAGCATCGCGAAGTGACGCAACAACGCAGTCGCAGCCCGGTACAGGCGTTTTATTGCAGCATCGATTCAAGCTGTTCCTGCGCGTCCAGCCACTCCATTTCGCTCTCTTCCAGCGCGGATTTTGCCGCTGCCTGCTGCTGCAGTGCGGCGGTGAGATCGGCCTTGCGGCTTTGCTCGTAGATCGCCGTGTCTGACAGCTTCGCTTCGGCATCCGCCAGCTGAAGGTTGTGCTTCTCCATCAGCTTTTCCAGCTTTTCAATCTGCTTGCGCAGCGGCTGCGTTTGAGTGCGCAGTTCGGCTTCGCGGCGCTTCTGATCCTTACGGGACTGCGCGCTGTTGGCGCTTTCGGTCTTCGGCGCGGCGTCTGCCGCTACCTGTTTTTGCAGGTCGCTGAGCCACTGCTGGTAATCCTCCAGATCGCCGTCAAAGGCTTCCACTTTACCGTCGTGCACCAGGTAGAGATCGTCGGTTGTGGATCGCAGCAGGTGACGATCGTGGGATACCACCACCAGCGCCCCCTCAAAGTCGATCAGCGCTTCGGTTAAGGCCTGGCGCATATCCAGATCGAGGTGGTTGGTCGGTTCATCAAGCAGCAGCAGGTTAGGACGCTGCCAGACGATCAGCGCCAGCACCAGACGGGCTTTCTCGCCGCCGGAGAAGCGCTTCGTTTCCTCGGTGACTTTATCCCCCTGGAAGCCGAAGCCGCCGAGGTAATCGCGCAGCTGCTGTTCCAGCACTTTGGGTGCCAGCCGCACCAGGTGCTGTAGCGGGGATTCATCCGCGCGTAAGAATTCCAGCTGATGCTGGGCGAAGTAGCCCAGCTTGATGCCTTTTGCCAGACCGATGTCGCCCTGCAGCGGGGCCAGTTCGCCCGCCAGCAGCTTAATCAGGGTGGATTTACCGGCACCGTTACGGCCAAGCAGGCCAATACGCGAACCGGGCACCAGGTTGAGCTTGATGGAGTTCAGGATTTTTCTGTCGCCGTAGCCCGCGCTGACTTTTTCCATTTTCAGCAGGGGATTAGGCAGGCTTTCCGGCTCGCGGAAGCTGAAGGTAAACGGGTTGTCGACGTGCGCCGGGGCGATAAGCTCCATGCGTTCCAGCATTTTGATACGGCTTTGTGCCTGTTTGGCCTTGGTCGCCTTGGCCTTGAAGCGGTCGATAAAGCTTTGCAGATGCGCCACTTTTTGCTGCTGGTGCTCAAACATCGACTGCTGCTGCGCCAGTTTGGTGGCGCGCTGGATTTCGAACGAGCTGTAGTTGCCGGTGTACTCGTAAATCGTTTGCTGTTCGATATGCAGGATCTTATCCACCACCGGATCGAGGAAGTCACGGTCGTGGGAGATCAGGATCAGCGTGCCGCTGTAGCTTTTCAGCCAGCGCTCCAGCCAGATCACCGCATCCAGATCGAGGTGGTTAGTCGGTTCATCAAGCAGCAGCAGGTCAGAGCGGCAGAGCAGGGCCTGGGCGAGATTAAGGCGCATGCGCCAGCCGCCGGAAAAATCGCTAACCGGGCGCTGCAGCTGTTCCTGGCTAAAGCCCAAACCGCTAAGAAGGCTGGCCGCGCGGGACTGTATTGTCCATGCCTGAATCGCATCCAGCTTGCCGTGCAGCGTAGCGATGGCATGGCCGTCATTAATGTCGTTGGCGTGGGCTAATTCGGACTCAAGCTGACGAAATTCGCGGTCACCGTCGATAACATACTCAATAGCGGCAACGTCCAGCGCGGGCGTTTCCTGATTAACCCACGCCAGCGACCAGCTCCCGGGATAGCTGAAGCTGCCGGCATCGGCGCTTATCTCGTTTTTAAGCAGAGCCAGCAGCGTAGATTTACCGCAGCCGTTTTTACCGACCAGGCCCACTTTCTGACCGGGATTGATAGTCGCCGTAGCGTTATCCAGCAGTACGCGGACACCGCGACGAATTTGTAACGAGGAGAATACAATCATAAGCGCCGTAAGTTCAGAGTATGTTAAATTAAGTCATCATAATCAGTTTGTCGGAATCAAGTATTCCGTTGCGTCGTGCATGGTAGCGGAAATCCCCGTCCGTGACGACGATTTGGAGGGGAATGATGTCGCAGCCGCCTAAAGTTCTGCTGTTGTATGCCCATCCGGAGTCTCAAGATTCGATCGCTAATCGTGTTTTGCTGCAGCCGGCCCGTAATCTGGAACACGTGACGGTCCATGACTTATACGCACACTATCCCGATTTTTTTATCGATATTCACCATGAGCAGCAGCTGCTGCGTGACCATCAAATCATCGTCTTTCAGCACCCGCTCTACACCTACAGCTGCCCGGCGCTGCTGAAGGAGTGGATGGACCGCGTGTTGTCCCGTGGTTTTGCCAGCGGGCCGGGCGGTAACGTGCTGGAAGGCAAATACTGGCGCAGTGTGATCACCACCGGGGAACCGGAAGCGGCCTACCAACAGGAAGGGCTTAACCGCTATCCAATGTCTGAGATTATGCGGCCGTTTGAGCTGACGGCGCAGATGTGCCGGATGCACTGGCTGACCCCGATGATCGTCTACTGGGCGCGTCGGCAGTCCGCAGAAACCATGAAAAATTATGCCAATGCCTATGATGACTGGCTGGAAAATCCACTGCCCTATGGAGGTGTTTAATGGAAGGTGAAACTCTCCTGACCGCAGGTGTGGTGTATCTGTTTGCCGCAGTGATTGCGGTGCCGATCGCCGCGCGTCTGGGTATCGGCGCGGTGCTGGGATATTTACTGGCGGGTATCGCCATTGGCCCGTGGGGATTAGGCTTCATCAGCGACGTGGAGGAGATCCTTCACTTCTCCGAGCTGGGCGTGGTGTTTCTGATGTTTATCATCGGCCTTGAGCTGAATCCGTCGAAGCTCTGGCAGCTGCGGCGGTCGATTTTTGGCGTGGGTGCGGCGCAGGTGATTCTCAGCGCCGCGGTGCTGGGGGGATTATTATATCTGACCGATTTCTCCTGGCAGGCTGCCACTATCGGTGGGATTGGGCTGGCGATGTCGTCAACGGCAATGGCCTTACAGCTCATGCGCGACAAAGGCATGAACCGTAATGAATCCGGCCAGCTTGGCTTTTCGGTTCTGCTGTTCCAGGACCTGGCGGTGATCCCGGCGCTGGCGCTGGTGCCTCTGCTTGCCGGTAACGACAGTGGTCATACCGACTGGATGAAGGTTGGCATTAAGGTGCTGGCGTTTGCCGGTATGCTGATCGGGGGGCGCTATTTACTCCGCCCGATCCTGCGCTTTATAGCTGCCTCCGGCGTTCGCGAGGTGTTTACCGCCGCGTCGCTGCTGCTGGTGCTGGGCTCCGCGCTGTTTATGGATGCGCTTGGGCTGTCGATGGCACTGGGTACCTTCATCGCCGGTATCCTGCTGGCGGAAAGCGAATATCGCCACGAACTTGAAGTGTCGATCGATCCGTTTAAAGGCCTGCTGCTGGGGCTGTTCTTTATTTCGGTGGGCATGGCGCTCAACCTCGGCGTGCTCTATACCCATATTATTGAGATCCTGGTTGGCGTCGTTGCACTGGTGGCGGTGAAGACGCTGGTTCTCTATCTGCTGGCCCGCGTTTACGGCCTGCGCAGTTCCGAGCGGCTGCAGTTTGCCGGCGTGCTGAGCCAGGGCGGGGAATTTGCCTTCGTGCTGTTCTCCGCTGCGGCTTCTGCAAAGCTGTTCAGCGGCGATCAGATGCCGCTGCTGCTGGTCACCGTAACGCTGTCGATGATGACCACGCCGCTGCTGATGCAGGGCGTGGATCGTATTCTCGCCCGGCGCTTTAATGAGGCGGATGACACGCAGGAAAAACCGTTCGTTGAGGATGATAAGCCGCAGGTTATCGTGGTGGGCTTCGGGCGTTTTGGTCAGGTCATAGGCCGACTGCTGATGGCCAATGAAAAGCGCATAACCGTGCTGGAGCGGGATATCAGTGCCGTTAGCCTGATGCGTAAATACGGCTATAAGGTGTATTACGGCGATGCCACCGAGCTTGAGTTATTGCGGGCGGCGGGCGCAGAAACGGCGCAGTCGATCGTGATAACCTGTAACAGTCCGGAAGATTCGATGGAGATTGTCCATCTGTGCCAGCAGCATTTTCCGCATCTGCAGATTCTGGCCCGCGCCCGCGGCCGTGTCGAAGCGCACGAGCTGCTGCAGGCCGGCGTGATGCAGTTCTCGCGTGAAACCTTCAGCAGTGCGCTGGAGCTGGGCCGCAAGACGCTGATGACACTGGGGATGCACCCGCATCAGGCGTTTCGCGCTCAGCAGCACTTCCGTCGTCTGGATATGCGTATGCTGCGTGAACTGATGCCGAATCATACCGACAGCCAGCATATCTCCCGGGTGAAAGAGGCACGGCGCGAGCTGGAGGACATCTTCCAGACCGAGATGCGCCAGGAAAAACGGCAGTTCGATGGCTGGGACGAAAACGAGTAGCGGGTGGTTTTACGACGCAGGCCCGCGACGACTGAACTAAATCATCATTTTCTGGGATCGTTATGCGTAAACGTTTTATTGCTGGTGCAACCTGCCCCAGCTGTCAGGCTAAAGATACTCTTGCTTTGTGGCGGGAGAATAATGTTGATGTTGTTGAGTGCGTTAAGTGTGGCCACCAGATGCGCGAGGCTGATAAGCAGGCCCGTGAGCAGGTGCGTGAGAATGAACAGGTGATCGGTATTTTTCATCCGGACTAGCGAGATCGCCCAGCTTTTTTTAAGCTGTAGCGTACAGCCGCATTGAAATTCGATACAATTGACGCCACTTAGAGTCCATAACGTTGGTAATGACAGCCAGCGAAGCTAAGGGCTCAACGCTCTCAACGGTTAGGAGAAATCATGAAAGTAGCAAAAGACCTTGTGGTCAGCCTGGCATACCAGGTACGTACAGAAGATGGTGTGTTGGTTGATGAGTCACCGGTGAGTGCACCGCTGGACTACCTGCACGGTCATGGCTCCCTGATTTCCGGTCTGGAGAAGGCGCTGGAAAATCGTGAAGTAGGCGATAAGTTTGATGTGAACATCGCTTCTAACGACGCCTACGGCGAGTACGACGACAATCTGGTACAGCGCGTTCCTAAAGACGTCTTCATGGGCGTGGACGAGCTGCAGGTTGGCATGCGCTTTATGGCAGAAACCGATCAGGGTCCGGTGCCGGTTGAAATCACCGAAGTGGAAGACGAGCACGTTGTGGTTGACGGTAACCACATGCTGGCTGGTCAGAACCTGAGCTTCAACGTTGAAGTGATCGCCATTCGCGCTGCAACTGAAGAAGAACTGGCTCACGGCCACGTTCACGGTGAGCACGATCATCATCACGACCACGATCATGACCACGGTCAGGGTGGTTGTGGTAACGGCGGATGTGGCTGCAGCCACTAATCGCCGATCGCTTAACTGCGAGCAGCCGCTATCTTTCGGGGTAGCGGCTTTTTTTTGCGGTTTTGCCGGGAGCGCGCACAACAGGGACGCGGGGGGACTGACTGACCTCAGTAGTGCG
This sequence comes from Erwinia sp. SLM-02, assembly GCF_037450285.1. Lineage (NCBI taxonomy): Bacteria > Pseudomonadati > Pseudomonadota > Gammaproteobacteria > Enterobacterales > Erwiniaceae > Erwinia > Erwinia sp. SLM-02. Next base: position 428,469 of record NZ_JAQISN010000004.1, read on the forward strand.
GAGGTGGTGTTTCTTCCGACTGCGAAGCGACCTGTGAAGGTGATGTGGCCTTGAGTTTATCGGTCAGTAAGCGCATTTGCTCCCGCAGTCGTGCCATATCCAGCTCGTGCTGTACCACCGTCTGGTTCAGCTCTTCAATCGTGTGTTCCTGAAACGCCAGCTTACTCTCCAGCACTTCAATTCGCTGCTCCAGCAATGTTTGTTGCATTTTATTCCCTCTTGTTACTACTTACCGTTCGTGCGTTAGGGTGAATTGTCCGATTCTAACGGCAAAAGAGGGGCTAACCCAGGTAAAATGACGTAAATTGGCGATTGAGGGTTGAAAAGTAGGGCGGCTGTTGCCATCCATGTAGTGAAACTTTTCGGCAGCCGGATTGTCGGAAGTTAACTTCTATATTTCAGGCGGGAGTATTTTGTTTTCCCGCGCCCGGTTATAGTACGGACCGAAGGTCTGCAAACGATTCCCGAGGTGAGACGCTTCGGTTTTGGAGAAATGGATGAAATCATTATTTAAAGTCACATTGTTAGCTACCACTATGGCCCTCGCGCTGAATGCTCCGCTGACAATGGCTGCTGATGCGGCCCCTGCTCAGAAAGCGGCAGAGCCGGCTCCTAAGAATGCTGCGTTCAAGAATGACGATCAGCAGTCTGCTTACGCGCTGGGTGCTTCACTGGGTCGCTACATGGAAAATTCCCTGAAGGAACAGGAAAAACTGGGTATCGCCCTGGACAAAACCCAGCTGATTGCGGGCGTTCAGGATGCGTTTGCCGGTAAAAGCAAACTCTCTGACCAGGAAATCGAACAGACTCTGCAGTCCTTCGAAGGCCGCGTGAAAGGCGCAGCTCAGGCGAAGATGGAAAAAGATGCGAAAGAGAATGCCACCAAGGGTGACGCTTTCGCCGCTAAATTCGCTAAAGAGAAGGGCGTGAAGAAAACCGAAACTGGCCTGCTCTACAAAGTTGAGAAAGCGGGTTCAGGCGACGCGCCTAAAGACAGCGACACCGTTGTCGTGAACTACAAAGGAACCCTGATTGACGGTTCCGAGTTTGATAACTCTTATACCCGCGGCGAGCCGCTGTCGTTCCGTCTGGACGGCGTGATCCCTGGCTGGACCGAAGGCCTGAAGCAGGTTAAGAAAGGCGGCAAGATCAAACTGGTGATCCCACCGAATCTGGCCTACGGCAAAAACGGCGTTCCGGGCATTCCGGCTAACTCTACCCTGGTGTTTGACGTTGAGCTGCTGGACATCAAACCAGCAGCGAAAGCTGAAGCACCAGCAGCCGCGCCTGCCGAAGGCGCTGCAAAACAGCAGTAATTTCTGCCAGCCGCCACCTCCGGGTGGCGGTTTTATTTTCGCCTTCCTTACCTCGCTGTTTCTTCTGCTTTTTTGCTTAGATCATCATTTCACGACAAAGTCCGGACACATCTTTCTGATATTTGCTAGACTACCCAACGCGCATTTTAATAAGAATGAGTCTGCCCTTGCGCTGTGTGACAGGCTCTTGTCAAAGGGTGGTGTCGTCTATGTCTGGTTCATTTTTTCCCGCCGATATTACCGATGCGGATCTGCTTGAGCAGCATCCGTTCTCGCCTGCGGATTTTGATATTTTAAGATCTTACGAAGCCGTTGTGGATGGGCTGGCGATGCTTATCGGCTCGCATTGTGAGATCGTGCTGCATTCACTGGAAGATTTAAAATGCTCGGCGGTCAGAATCGCTAACGGTGAGCATACCGGGCGGAAAGTCGGATCGCCGATTACCGACCTCGCGCTGCGCATGTTGCATGATATGACCGATGCCGACAGCAATGTGTCTAAAACCTATTTTACCCGCGCAAAGAGCGGCGTACTGATGAAATCCGTCACTATCGCTATTCGTAATGGTAATCAGCGCGTTGTCGGTCTGCTGTGTATTAACATGAACCTGGATGTGCCTTTCTCGCAGATTATGGCCACCTTTATGCCGCCGGAAACCCCGGACGTGGCTTCGTCGGTAAACTTCGCTTCATCGGTGGAAGACCTGGTGATGCAGACACTGGAGTTTACCATTGAAGAAGTGAGTGCAGACCGTAACGTCTCGAACAACGCCAAGAATCGTCAGATTGTCCTGAACCTCTATGAGAAAGGGATTTTCGATATTAAAGACGCGATTAACCAGGTGGCCGATCGGTTAAACATCTCCAAGCATACGGTTTACCTCTATATCCGCCAGTTTAAAAACGGGGATTTTCACGGGCAGGATAAGTAATGCGTTTCACGCTGATGGTGACCGGGCCGGCTTACGGCACACAGAATGCGAGTAGCGCCTGGCTGTTCGCTAACGCGCTGCTGGCGCAGGGACATCAGCTTGAAAGCGTGTTTTTCTACCGCGAGGGCGTGTTAAATGCCAGCCTGCTGAACGCCCCCGCCAGCGATGAATTCGATCTAACCCGCGGCTGGCAGAAGCTACAGCAGGAACACGGGGTTGCGTTGAACATCTGCGTTGCTGCAGCACTACGCCGTGGCGTTACCGATCGACAGGAAGCGGAAAACCTGGGGCTGCCGGCCGCGAACCTGGCCGACGGGTTTCAGCTGACGGGCCTGGGCGCGCTGGCGGAATCGGTATTGCGCTGCGACAGAATGGTACAGTTTTAATGAATCGTGTTGCGTTTGTTTTCAGTCAGGCCCCGCATGGTACAAGTGCGGGTCGTGAAGGGCTTGATGCCGTGCTGGCCACGTCTGCATTGAGCGAGGAGATTGCGCTGTTCTTTATCAGCGATGGAGTCCTGCAGCTCACGCCCGAACAGCATCCGCAAACCATCCTGGCACGTAACTACATCGCGACCTTCGGCGTGCTGCCGTTGTATGATGTTGAGCATTGTTATATTTGTGCGGCGGCCCTCGCCGAGCGGGGCATTGCCGCCGACGCGGTGCGTGTACTGCCCGCTGAAGTGCTGACCCCAGATGAGCTCCGTGCCAGACTGGCTGACTACGACCGGGTGCTCACTTTCTGAGGAAGCTAACGCCATGCTGCATACTCTCATGACTTCGCCGTTTCGCTGCGATCTGCAGGCAATGGTGCGCCTGCTGGCGAAGGGCGATGATGTTCTGCTGATGCAGGACGGTGTAATGGCTGCCGTGGCCGGCAGTCCGGTACTTGAAGTACTGCTTCGAGCCCCCATATCCCTGTATGTGCTAAAAGACGATCTTGATGCTCGCGGTCTTTTTGGTCAAATTTCAACCAGCGTGGCGGCGATAAGCTATACTGAGTTCGTTGCGCTGGCGGTAAAAAACCCTCAGCAGATGATCTGGTAATGACGCTACCCCTGGTTATTTCTTGACACCTTTTAGTCTCAGCCTTAAAATTCTGCGGCCTCGTGATTCCGCGAGGCGATTTATTACGTGTTTACGAAGCAAAAGCTAAATCCCAGGAGCTATTTAATGGCAACAGTTAACCAGCTGGTTCGCAAACCACGCGCACGTAAAGTTGCAAAGAGCAACGTACCTGCGCTGGAAGCCTGCCCGCAGAAACGTGGTGTATGTACTCGTGTATACACTACTACCCCTAAAAAACCGAACTCCGCACTGCGTAAAGTTTGCCGTGTTCGTTTAACCAATGGTTTTGAAGTTACCTCCTACATCGGCGGTGAAGGTCATAACCTGCAGGAACACTCAGTGATCCTGATCCGTGGCGGTCGTGTAAAAGACTTGCCAGGTGTGCGTTACCACACCGTTCGTGGCGCGCTGGACTGCTCAGGTGTTAAAGACCGTAAGCAGGCTCGCTCCAAGTACGGCGTGAAGAAGCCAAAGGCTTAATGGTTCTCCGTTAAGTAAGGCCAAACGTTTTAACCTAAATGTCAAAATAAACTCGTAGAGTTTTGGACAATCCTGAATTAACAACGGAGTATTCCCATGCCACGTCGTCGCGTCATTGGTCAGCGTAAAATTCTGCCAGATCCTAAGTTCGGATCAGAGCTGCTGGCCAAATTTGTAAATATCCTGATGGTAGATGGTAAAAAATCTACAGCTGAAACTATCGTTTATAACGCGCTGGAGACCCTGGCTCAGCGTTCTGGTAAAAACGAGCTGGAAGCATTCGAAGTAGCCCTGGACAACGTCCGCCCAACCGTGGAAGTTAAATCTCGCCGCGTTGGTGGTTCTACTTATCAGGTACCAGTTGAAGTCCGTCCGGTTCGTCGTAATGCCCTGGCAATGCGTTGGATCGTAGAAGCTGCTCGTAAACGCGGTGATAAATCTATGGCTCTGCGCCTGGCGAACGAACTTTCTGATGCTGCAGAAAACAAAGGTACTGCAGTGAAGAAACGTGAAGACGTTCACCGTATGGCCGAAGCCAACAAGGCGTTCGCTCACTACCGCTGGTAACAGCCCTGTAGTTGTTATTAACCCAGCGGGCGTTCAAGTGACCTACCCGCTGGGATTTAACTTAGAACGTCCGAGAATCAGAGGAATCAAATGGCTCGTAAAACACCCATTGAGCGCTACCGTAATATCGGTATCAGTGCGCACATCGACGCCGGTAAAACGACGACGACCGAACGTGTTCTGTTCTACACCGGTGTAAACCACAAAATCGGTGAAGTACATGACGGCGCAGCAACCATGGACTGGATGGAGCAGGAACAGGAACGTGGTATTACTATCACCTCCGCTGCGACCACCTGTTTCTGGTCTGGTATGGCTAAGCAGTTTGAGCCACACCACGTAAACATCATCGACACCCCTGGACACGTTGACTTCACCATCGAAGTTGAACGTTCCATGCGTGTTCTCGACGGCGCAGTAATGGTTTACTGTGCGGTTGGTGGTGTTCAGCCACAGTCTGAAACCGTATGGCGCCAGGCTAACAAATATAAAGTTCCACGCATCGCGTTCGTTAACAAAATGGACCGTATGGGTGCTAACTTCCTGAAAGTTGTTGGTCAGATGGAAGCGCGTCTGGGTGCAAACCCAGTGCCATTGCAGCTGGCTATCGGCGCAGAAGAGAAATTCACCGGTGTTGTTGACCTGGTGAAAATGAAAGCGATCAACTGGAACGACGCCGATCAGGGCGTTACCTTCGTTTACGAAGATATCCCAGCTGATATGCAGGAACTGGCCGAAGAATGGCGTGCGAAGCTGGTTGAAGCCGCTGCGGAAGGTTCTGACGAGCTGATGGAGAAATTCTTCAGCGGTGAAGAGCTGACCGAAGAAGAGATCAAAATCTCTCTGCGTAAGCGCGTGCTGAAAAACGAAATCATTCTGGTTACCTGTGGTTCTGCATTTAAGAACAAAGGTGTTCAGGCGATGCTGGATGCGGTTGTTGAATACCTGCCGGCACCAAATGACGTTGAAGCAATCAACGGTATGCTGGACGACGACAAAGACACACCGGCTGTGCGTCACTCTGATGACAAAGAACCGTTTGCTGCTCTGGCGTTCAAAATCGCTACCGACCCGTTTGTGGGTAACCTGACCTTCTTCCGCGTGTACTCTGGTGTTGTGAACTCTGGCGACACCGTATACAACCCGGTTAAGTCAGCTCGTGAGCGTCTGGGTCGTATCGTACAGATGCACGCTAACAAACGTGAAGAGATTAAAGAAGTTCGCGCGGGCGATATCGCTGCTGCTATCGGTCTGAAAGACGTGACTACCGGTGACACCCTGTGTGACCCGGATAGCGTGATCATTCTGGAGCGCATGGAATTCCCTGAGCCAGTAATCTCGATCGCTGTTGAGCCGAAAACCAAAGCTGACCAGGAAAAAATGGGTCTGGCTCTGGGCCGTCTGGCTAAAGAAGATCCATCATTCCGCGTATGGACTGATGAAGAAACTAACCAGACCATCATCGCCGGTATGGGTGAGCTGCACCTCGACATCATCGTTGACCGCATGAAGCGTGAATTCAACGTTGAAGCGAACGTCGGTAAACCTCAGGTTGCTTACCGTGAAGCAATTCGCGCGAAAGTTACCGATATCGAAGGTAAACACGCCAAGCAGTCTGGTGGTCGTGGTCAGTACGGTCATGTTGTTATCGACATGTACCCACTGGAGCCGGGCGTTAACCCTAAAGGTTACGAGTTCGTCAACGATATCAAAGGCGGCGTGATTCCTGGCGAATACATTCCTGCGGTTGATAAAGGTATCCAGGAGCAGCTGAAATCAGGTCCTCTGGCTGGTTATCCAGTAGTTGATCTGGGTGTTCGTCTGCACTTTGGTTCTTACCATGATGTTGACTCCTCGGAGCTGGCATTTAAACTGGCTGCTTCTATTGCGTTTAAAGACGGCTTTAAGAAAGCAACTCCAGTTCTGCTTGAGCCAATCATGAAGGTTGAAGTAGAGACTCCGGAAGAGAACACCGGTGACGTTATCGGTGACCTTAGCCGTCGTCGTGGTATGCTCAAAGGACAGGAATCTAACGCTACTGGCGTTCAGATTCACGCTGAAGTTCCGCTGTCTGAAATGTTCGGATATGCTACTCAGCTGCGTTCTCTGACTAAAGGCCGTGCTTCTTACTCCATGGAGTTCCTGAAGTATGATGATGCGCCGAACAACGTCGCTCAGGCCGTTATCGAAGCTCGTAGCAAATAAGCTACAGTTTTAAAATATTGATCCTATGCTCTCACCAAAGCGTGAGAGCATTAAAGTAAGGAATATCGTCGTGGCTAAAGAGAAATTTGAACGTTCCAAACCGCACGTCAACGTAGGTACTATCGGCCACGTTGACCACGGTAAAACTACCCTGACTGCTGCTATCACCACCGTTCTGGCTAAAACCTACGGCGGTTCTGCTCGTGCATTCGACCAGATCGATAACGCACCAGAAGAAAAAG